>NZ_BANB01000230.1 GCF_000964365.1 Acidisphaera rubrifaciens HS-AP3
GGCGCAGCACGCCCGGCAGGGCGAGCAGCCCCTCGGCGCGCGGCGGGGGGCTGCCGGGGATGCGGACATGCAGCGCCTGGGCGGCGGCCAGCACCTGATCGAGCGTCGGCTGGTCGACGACGAGACGGGTCATCTCCGCCCGCCGCAGCGTCAGCGTCGCGCTCACGTTTCCGCGACGAAGGACCCGCCCCGCCGCCTCCCGCAGTGCCGGCTCCAGCGCGTCCTGCCCCGGCGGCAGGCGCAGCCGCAGATCGAGGCCGCGGCCGTTGACGCTGCGCAATTCCCACACCCAGAGGGCGCCGGACACCTCCCCCTCGGTGCGGGCGAAGCCGGTCATGGAGGCGAGGGGCGAGGTCATGGCCGCTTCTACCAGCCGCCGCGCCGCGCCGGAACACGCGGCGGCACGGAGGGCGGTGTCTGGTTTTAAGCCGGGCGCGGCCGATGTAAGCGGCGCCAGTAGCAAGAAAGGAAAACGCGCATGAGCACAGCCAAGCCCACACGTCAGGCCGCGGGCGTCCATCACCGCGCCGTCGGCGATTTCGTCGTCACGGTGGTGAATGACGGGTTCCTCCAGGGCTCGCTCGACCTCGTCACCGGCATCGACAAGCCGACGGCGGCCGGGCTGCTGGCGGCCTCGTTCCGCGCCGACCCGCCGCGCATCACCATCAACGCCTTTGCCGTCCACACCCCGCGCGGCGTGGTGCTGATCGACGGCGGCGCCGGGGCCACCATGGGCCCCACGGCCGGCCACATGCCGGCCAATCTCGCGGCGGCGGGAATCGATCCGGCGGACGTGACCGCGGTGCTGATGACGCATCTGCATCCCGACCATGTCGGCGGGCTGATCGATGCCGAGGGGCGGGCCCGCTATCCCAACGCCGAGCTGATCGTGCATGCGGCGGAGGCTGGATTCTGGCTGTCGCCCGAGACGCTGGCCGGCGCGCCGGAGGGGATGCGCGCCTATGTCGAGGGCGCGCAGGCGGCGGTCGCGCCGTACAAGGCGCGGCTGCGCACGCTGACGGACGGCGAGGCGGTGCCGGGCATCGGCATCGTCCCGGCGCCGGGGCATACGCCGGGGCACAGCGGCTGGCTGCTCGCCTCGGGCGGGGCGTCGCTGCTGATCTGGGGCGACGTGGTGCACCTGCCGGGCATCCAGTTCGCGCAGCCGGCGGCGGGCGTCGCGTTCGACGCCGACGGCGCGCAGGCGCAGGCGACGCGGCGGCGGCTGATGGACATGGCGGCGACGGACCGGGTGATGGTCGCCGGCATGCACCTGGATTTCCCGACCTTCGGCCATGTCGAGCGGCGGGGCGACGGCTATGGCTACGTCCCGGCGGTGTGGTCGCCCGAGGTCTAGCGGCGTCCCGCCCTTGCCCTGGCCACTCTTGCCTTGAGGAGCGTGGCGGCGGAGGAGTTCCGCCGCCCATTCCCAAGGCCGGAGGCCCCGCCCGTGCTGCCTGCCCTCACGCTTCTCATCGCCTGCCAGTTCGCGGGCGAGGTGCTGGTGCGCGCCGCGCACCTGACCGTCCCCGGGCCGGTGATCGGCCTGCTGCTGCTGATCGCGATCCTGATCGCCCGGCGCGGCCCCGGCCCGTCGCTGCGCCAGACGACGGACGGGCTGCTGCGCAACATGCCGCTGCTGTTCGTGCCGGCGGGCGTGGGGGTGGTGACGCAGCTCGGCGTGCTGGGGCGCAACTTCGTGCCGGTCGCCTGCGCCATCCTCGCCTCCACGGCGCTTGGCCTGCTGACGACGGCGCTGGTGATGCAGTGGCTCGGCCGGGGGACGCGGCCGCCGGACGCCCCGACCGCGGCGGGCGCGGTGGGGGAGCCGGGGGCGTGACCGCGCTGTTCATCTACCTGCGCAGCACGCCGCTGCTGGGCCTCGGCGCGACGCTGATCGCCTGGCTGCTGGCTGAGCAGATCACCCGCCGGCTGCCGCCCGGGCCGCTGTCGAGCCCGATGCCGCTGGCGATCCTGCTGCTGGTGCTGGGGCTGCTGGCGACGGGGGTGCCCTACGACACGTATTTCCAGGGCGCGCAGTACGTGCAGTTCCTGCTGGGTCCGGCGACCGTCGCGCTGGCGGTGCCGATGTATGCCAATCTGCGGCAGATACGGCGCAGCGCGCACGCGATCATCCCGGCGATCACCGCCGGATCGGTCGTCGCCGCCGCCAGCGCGATGCTGATCGCCCGCGCGCTCGGCGCGCCCCGCGAGATCGTGCTGTCGCTCGCGCCGAAATCGGTCACCACGCCGATCGCCATGGGCATCGCCGAGCAGATCGGCGGGCAGCCGGCGCTGGCGGCGGTGTTCGTGCTGCTGACCGGCGTCACCGCGATCGCCCTGCTCGGCCCGGTGCTGCGGCTGGGACGGATCATCGACGCGCGGGCGCGCGGGCTGGGCGCGGGCACGGCGGGCCACGGGCTCGCGACCGCGCAGATCCTGCAGGAGAGCGAGACGGCCGGGGCGTTCGGCGGTCTCGCGATCGGGCTGAACGGGGTGATTACCGCGTTGCTGCTGCCGATTCTCGTCCGGCTGTTATGAGGCGCCCGGCCTGCTCCGCCACGGTGATGTAGTCGCGGGTGAGCGGCACCGCGGTCTGCAGGTGCGCGAGCTGGATCTGGAACACCATGTGGCCCATGTGGCGGAACGACATCTCCGACCCGGCGAGGTAGAACTCGAACATCCGGCAGAAGCGCTCGTCGTACAGCGCGGCGATGGCGTCGCGGTTGGCGGCGAAGCGGCGGCGCCAGGCGCGCAGCGTCATCGCGTAATGCAGGCGCAGGATCTCGATATCGGTCGCGACCAGGCCGCTGCGTTCGATATGCGGCAGCACCTCCGACAGCGCCGGGCAGTAGCCGCCGGGGAAGATGTATTTGCGTATCCACGGATTGGTGCTGGCCGGCCCGTCGCTGCGCCCGATCGCGTGCAGCAGGGCGACGCCGTTGGGATCGAGACGGGCGCGCACGGTGTCGAAGAAGGCGCGGTAGTGGCCGACGCCCACATGTTCGAACATGCCGACCGAGACGATGCGGTCGAACCGTCCCTCCAGCGCGCGGTAGTCGAGCATCTCGAAGCGCACGCGGTCCTGCAGCCCCTCGGCCTCGGCGCGGGCGCGCGACTCCGCGAGCTGCTCGGACGAGAGCGTGATGCCGAGGACGCGGGCGCCGTATTCGCGGGCGAGGAACAGGCCGAGCCCGCCCCATCCGGAGCCGATGTCGAGCACCGACAGGTCCGGCCGATCGAGGCAGAGCTTGGCGGCGATGTGACGCTGCTTGGCGAGCTGCGCCTCCTCCAGGGTCTCGTCGCCGCGCGGGAAATAGGCGCAGGAATACTGCCGGTCGCGATCGAGAAAGAGGCTGTAGAGCCGGCCGTTGAGGTCGTAATGATGCGCGACGTTGCGCTGCGACCGGCGGGCCGGGTTGTACTGGTCAAGACGGCGGCGCCAGTCCGACAGTCGGTAATGCAGCCCCAGCAGGGCATGCCCGCCGGGATTGCGCATGATATTGACCGACAGCAGCGCGAGGACATCGGCGATGTTGCCGTCGATCGGCTCCATCGAGCCGTCCATGTAGCATTCGCCGAACGCCAGCGACGGATTGAGCAGCAACCGCCGGATGGCATCCGGCGTATTGACTGCAATTTTCGCGTGCGGTCCCGGGATGGCGCCGTGGAAGCTGGTCTCGCGCCCGGATGGCCAGCGGACCGTCAGCGAGCCGTGGCTGATCAGTCGCCGCAGGAAGAACTCGAGAGTTGCGCGCATCGTCACGTCCATCCTCGCGCCTTGGTGTTCGCACGGTGGTCGGCCGGCGAGCGTGACACGGATTTCACGTCCACCGCATCGTAATCCATCAAACGCCCTGGCGTGCAAGATCGTTGCCATGGCAGTCACGGATGACAGCCACGTCACCGGGGGATGCGACCGGAATGCGGCGGGGGATGGCAACGGGCGCCGGAAACGCGACACCGCCGCGCGGGGGCGCGGCGGTGCGGTGGGCGTTCGGGCAAGGCGGCCGCCGCGACGGGCGGCGGAGCGGGACGGCGTAGGCGGCGTTAGACGTCCGGCTGCGGCGCGCTGCCGAGGTCGTCGGTGTCGCCGCCGACTTCGAGCGTATAGGCGTCCTCTTCCTCGGTCGGGCCGATCGCCTCGCCGCGCGCCTGCTTCTCCGCTTCCTCGGGGCTGCGGGCGACGTTGACGACGACGCTGATGCTCACTTCCGGGTGCAGCACGACGCGCACGTTGGCGAGGCCGAGCGTCTTGATCGGATGCTCGAGCACGACCTGATGGCGCGAGACGGACAGCCCGCCCTCGGTGCAGCCCTCGGCGATGTCGCGGGCGCTGACGGAGCCGTAGAGGCTGCCGGAATCGCCCGCCTGCCGGATGATCACGACCGACAGGCCGGCGACGCGCTCGGCCACCCGCTCGGCCTCCTCGCGGCGCTTGAGGTTCTGCGCCTCGAGCTGCGCGCGCTCGGTCTCGAAGCGGGCGAGGTTTTCCTTGTTGGCGCGGATCGCCTTTTTCTGCGGCAGCAGATAGTTGCGCGCGTAGCCCGGCTTGACGCGCACGAGATCGCCCATCTGCCCGAGCTTTTCGACCCGCTGCATGAGGATCAGTTCGATGGCGGCCATGGTCGCCTCCCCTCAGCTCAGGACGTAGGGCAGCAGGGCGAGGAAGCGGGCGCGCTTGATCGCGACCGCCAGTTCACGCTGCTTCTTCGACGAGACTGCGGTGATGCGGCTCGGCACGATCTTGCCGCGCTCGGACAGGAAGCGCGACAGCAGGCGCACGTCCTTGTAGTCGATCTTCGGCGCGTTCGGCCCGGAGAACGGGCAGGACTTGCGGCGGCGATAGAACGGCCGGCGGGCGCCGACGGCGGTGCGGCGAGCGGCGGGATTGACGTCGGTGGTGTCGGACATCGGTCTTACTCCTCGCCCGGGCGGGGTTCGTCACGATCGGAGCGGTACTCGTCGCGGGCGCGGAACTCCTCGCGATCGTCGTAGCCGCGGCGGCGGCCGCTGTCGAAGCGGCCGGCGGGCTTCGGCCCGCGGAAGCCGCGCTCGCGGTCGTCGCTCTTGCGCGTCAGCACGGCGGACGGCGCCTCGTCGATCGCCTCGACCCGCACGGTCATGAAGCGCAGCACGTCCTCGTTGAGGCGGAGCTGGCGTTCCATCTCGTTCACCGATGCCGGCAGGGCATCGAGGCCGAGCAGCATGTAATGCGCCTTGCGGTTTTTCTTGATCTTGTAGGCGAGGCTGCGCAGGCCCCAGTACTCGCGCTTGCGGATGGCGCCGCCCTCGGCTTCCACCTGGGCGCCGACCTGGTCGGCGATCGCCTCGACCTGCTGCTGCGTGACATCGTTGCGTGCCATGAGCACGCATTCATAAAGCGGCATGGGATCTCCCTTCGGCTTGTCTCGCCCGCCGGCCCGGATGGGCCGCACCGTCCCCATGGACGGCCGGGCATAGCCGGGGCGTGCCGCGCCCCGGCAGGGAAGCCGCGGCTTCAAGCACAGGCCGGCCGGACTGACAAGGCCGGGGGTCCGGCGCGGCGCCCGGCCGGCGCCCCGGGGGTGGCCAGATTGACAGGCCGTAATGCCACGTCTAACCCGCCCGGCCCAAGACGGACGATGACCGGCGCCGCCGCGCGGCGCGCGCCGGCGGCGTCGTTCCGGGCGACACCGTCAGGACCGCGCCATGCCAGTCCACGCCTTCATCTTCCCCGGCCAGGGCAGTCAGGCCGTCGGGATGGGCCGTGATCTCGCCGCCGCCTTCACGGCCGCGCGCGAGGTGTTCCAGGAAGTGGACGACACGCTGAGCCAGAAGCTGTCGAAGCTGATGTTCGAGGGGCCGGCCGAGACGCTGACGCTGACCGAGAACGCGCAACCGGCGCTGATGGCGGTGTCGCTCGCGACGCTGCGCGTGCTGGAGCGCGAGGGCGGCGTCGCGCTGCGCGATCGGGCGGTCGTGGTGGCGGGCCATTCGCTCGGCGAATACAGCGCGCTCGCCGCCGCCGGCGCCTTCAGCATCCCGACCGCGGCATCGCTGCTGCGTCTGCGCGGACAGGCGATGCAGAAGGCGGTGCCGCCGGGCGAGGGCGCGATGGCCGCGCTGATCGGCGTCGATCTGGAACAGGCGCAGGCGATCTGCGACGCGGCCGCGGTGATCCCGGCGGCCGAGGATGGGGACGAGGCCGGGGACGGCAGACCGGCGGCGCCCGCGGCGCGCGCGGTGGTCGAGCCGGCCAACGACAACGGCGGCGGCCAGGTGGTGATTTCCGGCGAGCGGGCGGCGGTCGAGCGGGCGGTGGAGATCGCCCGGGCGCGCGGCGTCAAGCGCGCCATGCTGCTGCCGGTGTCGGCGCCGTTCCACTGCGCGCTGATGGCCCCGGCGGCCGAGGCGATGGCCGAGGCGCTCGGCCGGCATCCGCCGGCGGCACCCACGGTGCCGCTGATCGCCAACGTCTCCGCCGCCAAGGCGACCGACCCGGCGCGGATCACGGACCTGCTGGTGCGGCAGGTTACGGCGACGGTGCGCTGGCGCGAGAGCGTGCAGACGATGGTGGCACTCGGGGTGGACAGCTTCGTGGAGCTGGGCGCGGGAAAGGTACTGAGCGGGCTGGTGCGGCGCATCGCCCCCGACGCCGCCGCCGTGTCGGCAGGCACGCCGTCAGAGATCGAAGCCGTGCTGAAGGTGCTGTGATGTTCCGCCTCGACGGGCGCGCCGCCCTGGTCACCGGCGCATCGGGCGGCATCGGGGCCGCGATCGCGCGCGCGCTGCACGCGCAGGGCGCGGCGGTCGTGC
>NZ_BANB01000229.1 GCF_000964365.1 Acidisphaera rubrifaciens HS-AP3
GCTATCCGCGCCGCTGCTCGCCCTCGCGTTGGCGGCGGTGGCGGTCGGCCTGCTTCTATCGACGTCGGGCCTGGGTCTGGTGCAGGTGGTCGTGTTTCACCATTGCTCGCACGGGACCGTGTTCCGGACGCGGGAATGGAACGTGGTGGCCGGGCGTATCGTCTCCGCCCTGCTGCTGTTCAAGCATTTCGACGTCTACAAGCGCGAGCACATGCTGCATCACAGTGCCAACAAGCTGCTCACGGACGAGGACGAGTTCGCGGACTTCGTCTTCGGCACCTGCGGCCTCGTGGGCGGCGTCTCGCGGCGGCGACTGTGGCTGCGGGTCGTGGGCAACCTCGTGTCGCCCTGGTTTCACGCCCGCTTCACCTACCGCCGGGCGCGGGCGGCGATGCGCTCGGGCGATCCGATGCACAACTGGCTCGCCGCCAGCTTCTGGCTGTTCGTGCTGGGCGCGGCGGCGGCGGGTCACGCGCTCGGCCTCGTCCTGATTGCCTGGGTGCTGCCGGTGACTGTACTTCTGCAGGTCGCGACGGTCTTCCGCATCCTGTGCGAACACAGCTTCCCCGACGAGGCAATCATGGTCGCTCGGGGGCGCGACCTGCCGCATCACGCGACCAGCGGCGTGTTTCCGGGCCGGCGCCCGCCCGCCCGCGGCCTGCCGGTCGCGACACGGCTCGGTGCGTGGACGCTTTGGTGGGCGGAGATGCTGACGTGGCAACTCTTTATCCGACTTTTCGTTCTCGTCGGCGACGCTCCCTGCCACGACTTTCATCACCGCCGTCCCGCCAGCAAACGATGGACCAGCTACATCCAGGCCCGCGAGGCCGATCTCGAGCGCGTGGCCACCGCCCACGACACCGCCTACAGCGAGTGCTGGGGGCTCATGCGCGCCGTGGACCTCACGCTGGTCAGTCTTGCGGCCAAGCCGGCCGGTTTTCGGGTCTGACCGATGACAGAACCGTCAAACGGCCGGGCAGAGCGCCTGCCTGACCCTCCCGAAGACAACGTATGATTGAGGGACTTTTCCCTTTTTTGCAACCTTTGGGGGCTGTATTGTATAGACCAGACGTCAACTCTGGCCAGGTTGCAGAGTCCTTGGTCCGCATCGCTTATGCCCGGCATTTCGAAACGGCGGCGGCCGTCAACAGCTGCGTCGCGCAGCTGCACGGCGTGGCGCCCCTGTTTCTGATCGTGTTTTCCGGCGGCAAGCACGCGGGCGCGGACGTGCACCGGGCCCTGGCCACGGCGTTTCCCGGGGTATCGATGGCCGGCGGCTCGGCGGCGGGCGTCATTGCCCTGGCCGGCTATGGTTACAGCGGGCTGGAGATCGGCCTGATTGCCTTTACCGATCCAAGCGTCGTTCCGACCCTTTACGTCAACAACGACCTGCTTGACGGCGAGCGCGCGGCAGGACAGGCGGCGGGGCGCCACGTGGCGGCCAGCGCCACGGACGGGGCAACCGTGCTCATGCTGTATGACAGCGTGGCGGTCGGCGCGCCGCTGCGGCTGCATCCCGCCAGTTCGATCGTGGAGGGCTTCCAGGACGGCTTGGGCGGCAAGATGGTGCAGCTCTTCGGCGGGGGATTGCTTACCGATCTCAATCTGTCGGACGGGTGGGTGATCGATGCCGACGGCGCCCGCCGGCATGGTCTGCAGGTGCTCGTCTTCCCGCCGGGCGTCCGGGCGGCGACGGCGGTGCTGCATGGCTGCCGCCCCGTCAGCAGCTTCATGACCATCACCCGGATGCACGGGGCGGAGGTGTTCGAACTCGACGGCGAACCCGCGCTGACTGTGATCGAGCGCATGCTCGATCTGCCGCTCGGCGGCACGGAGGGTCACGAGCTGACGCTGATCGCCACCCTCGGCCAGAAACAGGGCGACCCCTTCGCTCCGTATGATGAAAACGACTACGTCAACCGCCTGATCCTGGGCGCCGACCGCACAAGTGGGTCCGTCACCCTGTTCGAACCCGACTTCACCGAAGGGGCGCTGGTCCAGATCATGGCCCGCGACAATGCCCTGATGATTGAATCCGTGCGCGCCGGCGTCGCCGCGGCCAACCGCGCCTCGGCCCAGGGCGGCGCGTTCCTCAACATGTATATCGACTGCGCCGGCCGTGTCAGCGCACGCACCGGTGCGTCACACGAGGAAGCGGAAGTCGTCACCGGAGACATTGATCGCGGTGTCCCTTTTCTCGGTTTCTTTTCAGGTGTCGAAATTGCGCCATTTGATGGCTATAGCCGACCATTGGACTGGACAGGCCTGCTGGCCACGTTACGGTATGCGCCGTGATGCCTGAGCAAGTTCCGATGGGTCAGCTCGAGCGCGAACTGAACTACTATCGTCGCGAATGTAATCTTCTCGGTTCCCGGCTTGTCCGCATCCAGGAAGAGCAGGGCAACGCATATCGCGAGGCGCGCCGCAGCCGTACCGTGGTCAAGCTCCTGCGCGAGGCCTATCGCCTGGGCGACGTGCGTGCGTCGGGCGCCGATATCGGCGGCCCGATGCTGGAAATCGTCGTGGACAACACGCTCTGCGATCGCGCCGCCCTGCTGCGCGAGGAGCCGATCGGCAGCGGGCGGTTCGTCGTTTCGCACGCGATCGGGCTTAATCTCGCGGCGCTGGAATCCGTATTCTACATCAATGCCCCACCGCCCTTCTGCTACAGCTCCGTGCGCGAGAAGCTGACCGCGGAGACGGAAGCGATCGGCGCCATCGTGCAGCTTCCCTATATCCTGTGGGCCTATGACGCCAGCAGCGGGCAGGCGCTGGTGATCGGCAACCGCTCAGAAAGCAACGTCAACCGCCCGTTCGAGGCAGGCGACCAGGAGCTCGTGGAAAGCGCGCTGTCGGTCTATCTCGACGTCATCTACCGCAAGCAGGTTGAGGCGGAGCTGCGCCGAGCCAAGCAGGCGGCGGAGAGCGCGAGCCAGACACGGTCGGAACTGATCGACATGCTGGCACAGGATCTGCGCCCGGCGCTGCAGGCGCTGAGCGGTGTCGCCTCCCGGCTGTGCCCGCCCGATGGCCGGGTGCCCGACCGGCGCGCCCTGGAGCGGGATGCCGACGAAATCGCCCGCAGTGCCGCCTATATGTTCTCCCTGCTCGACGACGCCGGCCGGTCGGGCGAGCGGGCGCTGACGGAAGGCGAGCTCGATATCGAATGGGTGCCGGTCGAGGAGCTGGTCCGCTCCGTCCTGCGCATGGTCTACGTGCCGAGCGTGCGGCGCAGCATCGAACTCGACGCTGCGATGCCCCGACGGCGCACCGCGCTGTGCGTCGACCGCGTGCGGATGACGCAGGTGATGCGTTTCCTGATCGCCGGCGCGATGCGCATGACCATCGACGGCGGCACCGTGCGCCTGCTCACCACAAGGCGCAGCGACGGCACCCTGGAGGTGCTGATCCGCTCCGGCGTGACGCCGGTGCTCGGCGCGACGGCCGCGTCGGACGACGTCGCCGCCATGTTCGACCCGGCGCGCCGCCTCGGCGGCGGCCTCGCCATCACCCGCCAGCTGGCGGAAGCCCAGGGTGCCACGCTGCTGGTGGAAAACGGGCCGGACGGCTCGGTGCAGACCCGCATCCTGTTCCCCGCCGCCATGGCGCGCGACGACGACGTGACCGCCGAGGCCGTCCCCTGATCCCCGGCGCGCTGGCCGGCCAACCCAGCTAGCCGCGCGGCGGGTGTGTCAGCGCCGCGTCCAGCACGCGGATACTGTGGATCGCCTCCCGGCCGCCGAGGTCGCGTATCTGATGGCGGCATGACGTGCCGTCCGCCACGATCAGCGCGTCGGCGGCGGCTTCGCGCACCGCGGGCAGCAGTGCCGCCTCCGCCATCGCCCGGCTCTCCGCCTGCGTCTCCGCCTGATAGCCGAAGGTGCCGGCCATGCCGCAGCAGGAGGAGGCGATCGGCCGCACCTCCAGCCCCGGCACGCGGCGCAGCGCCGCGAGCGACGGCGCGAACGCTCCGAACGCCTTTTGATGGCAGTGGCCGT
>NZ_BANB01000228.1 GCF_000964365.1 Acidisphaera rubrifaciens HS-AP3
CGTCCAGCTCCGCCAGCGCGCCGAGCACCGGCAGCAGCCCGTGCGCCACGTATTCGCCCGCCGTGCCGTGGCAGAGGCCGCCGAGCACGGCGATGGCGTGGTCGGGCAGCGCCGGGCGCAGCGCCAGCGCCTCCTCCAGATGGGCGACGAAGAACAGGCGGACGCCGGCCGCGGCGAGGCGGCGGGCGACCGGGCGGGCGCCGAGGCCGTAGCCGTCGGCCTTGACCACCGCCGCCACCTCCCCGCCGTGCAGGCGGCGCAGGGTCAGCCAGTTGTCGGCGATCGCGTCGAGGTCGATGTCCAGTCGCGCCGCGTGCATCCGCACGCTATCCGCCCCAACCCCCGTGCGGCGCAACCTCGTCCAGCGAAAGCCGGGTGCGCGGCGCCGTCTCGCGCGCCCGCAGCGCATCGTCCAGCAGCGCCGGATCGCCCGGCCAGCCGAGGGCGACCGCCGTATAGGGCTCGATCCCGTCCGGCACGGCGAGGGCGGCGCGGGCGGCGGCGGCGTCGAAGCCGCCCATCATGTGCAGGGCGATGCCGTCCGCCGTCGCCTGGATCGCAAGCTGCGCCAGCGACTGTCCGAGATCGTGGGCGGCGTGGCGGTTGGGCGCGCCGTTGGGGCGGGCGAGCACGGTGCAGCCGATCAGCAGCGCGCCCGCGCGGTGCGCCCAGGTCCGGTTGCCCTCCGACAGGCAGCCGAGGATGCGGCCGAACGCCGCCTCGCCGCGCAGCGCCCAGGCGAGGCGCCAGGGCTGGAGGTTGTTCGACGAGGCCGCCCAGCGCGCCGCCTCCAGCAGCGGGCGCAGGTCCGACGCGGTCAGTGGGCGGTCCGGGTCGAAGGCGCGCGGGCTCCAGCGCGCGGCGATCGCGGCGAGCAGGGGCGCGTCGGTGACGGCATGGCGCGCGGCGCCGCCGATGCCCTCCAGGGCGTGCGCGGTCATCGCTCAGTCCCCCGCGTGATGGGTGTCGAGATCGGTGAAGCGGGTGAACTCCGCCTCGAAGAACAGGTCGATCTTGCCGGTGGGGCCGTGGCGCTGCTTGGCGATGATCAGCTCCGCCTTGTTGTGCACGCTCTCCATGTCCGCCTGCCACTTGGCGTGCGCCGCCTGGAACTTCGTCTCGTCGTCGAAGGTCATCAGCTTCGGCTGGCGCATGTTCAGGTAATAGTCGTCGCGATAGACGAACATCACCACGTCGGCGTCCTGTTCGATGGTGCCGCTCTCGCGCAGGTCCGACAGCATCGGGCGCTTGTCCTCGCGGCTTTCCACCGCGCGCGACAGCTGCGACAGCGCGAGGACGGGGACCGCGAGTTCCTTGGCGATCGCCTTCAGCCCCTGGGTGATCTGGCTGATTTCCAGCACGCGGTTTTCCGGCCGCGTGCCGGCGGCGGGGCGCATGAGCTGGAGATAGTCCACCACGATCAGCGACAGCCCCTGTGTCCGCTTGAGCCGGCGGCAGCGGGTGCGCATGGCCGACAACGTCAGCGCGGGCGTGTCGTCGATATGGATGGGCAGGCCGGCCAGCTCGCGCGAGACCTGCACGAAGCGGTCGAAGTCGCGCTGCCCGATCTCGCCGCGCCGGATGGCGTCGCCGGAGACGCGGCTTTCCTCGGCCAGCAGGCGGGTGGCGAGCTGCTCGGCGCTCATTTCCAGCGAGAACACCGCGACGGCGCCGCGCGGGCGCACGTCCTCGGCGCCGGACGCGGCCTCCGCCTGGATCGCGCGGGCGGCGCCGAAGGCGATCTTGGTCGCCAGCGCCGTCTTGCCCATGCCCGGTCGGCCGGCGAGGATCATCAGGTCGGACGGGTGCATGCCGCCCATCTTGGCGTCGATGTCGCGCAGCCCGGTAGACAGGCCGGCGACGTGGCCGGCGCGCTTGAACGCCCGTTCCGCCCCCTCGATCGCGTCGGCCAGCGCGCGTTCGAACGTCACGAAGCCGCGCTGTTCGCCGCCGTTATGGGCGAGGTCGAACAGCGACTGCTCCGCCGTCTCGATCTGCTGCGCGCCGTCCAGCTCCGGGTTGGCGCCGAAGGCGTGGTTGACCACCGTCTCGCCGATGTCGATCAGCTGCCGGCGCAGCCAGGTGTCGTGGATGGCGCGGCCGTATTCGCCGGCGTTGATGATGCCGACCATCGCCGACAGCAGCTGCGCCAGATAGGCGGTGCCGCCCACCTCGTCGAGCGCGCCGCTGTGCTCGAACTCGGCGCGCAGGGTGACGGCGTCGGCGAGATGCCCGGCCTCGATCCGGCGGCCGATGGCGCGGAAGATGCGGCCGTGGACGGGGTCGGCGAAGTGTTCCGGCTGGAGGAACTCGCTGACCCGCTCATAGGCGCGGTTGTTGGCGAGCAGGGCGCCGAGCAGGGCCTGTTCGGCCTGCAGGTTGGCGGGCGGCTGGCGCTGCGACAGCCCGAGCAGAGGCGAGACGGACGTGTTCATCGGCCCGAGCATAGGCGCGCCGGCCAGAGTCGGCACGCGCCCCGCCCTGTGGATTGCTGTGGATAACGTGGGTGAAGCGGCCGGGTCAGCATCCCGACGGCGGCACGCGCCCGATACCGAGGCGCACCATGCAGGTACCGAAATAGCGGGCGAAGGGCAGGGACAGGCCGGTGTCGTGGCCGGCGAAGCCGTCCGGCCGGTCGAGCACGACCAGCCCCGCGAGGCGGCGGCGCAGCGCGGCGGCGGCGGCGGCGCGCGCGGCCTG
>NZ_BANB01000227.1 GCF_000964365.1 Acidisphaera rubrifaciens HS-AP3
GGCGCCTCGTCGCGGCGACGCGCTCGGGGGGCGCAGGCGCGGATAGACGCCGGCCAGTTCGGCGCGAAACTGTTCCATGTCGTTGAGGTCGCGCCAGGGGGTGCGCGGCGCCGCGTCGCCGGCGATCCGCTCCGCCATCTCGCGGTTACGGCCGAGTGTCGCCTCCGTCACGTGGCTCGGCGGCGTCGTGACCGTCACGCCGCCGCGCACGAGATAGAAAGCGGCGGAGATGCCGCCATGAGCCGCCACCTGCACGCCGCCGTAACCGTGGCGGAGCAACCGCTGGGCATATTCGACGTTTTCATGACCGCAGAAAGTAAATCTGGTGTCGAAATATCCCCCGAACAGCACCGCCTCTCGCGAGAAGCCGGCCGCATGCGATGTCAGCATGGGCGCGAGATAGGGGTCCTCGCCCGTGCCGGCGCCCGCGAGGCGGGTATCGGCGATGGCGGCGGGGGCGTGATTGACATGGCCATGACGCGCCGCCGCGAGGATCCAGTCCCGTTCCCACCCGCGCGTGGCGGGGAAGGTGTCATCCTCGAGCAGGATGACCACGTCACAGCGCGCCAGTTCCACCAGATAAAAAAGCAGCCGGTTCTTGTTCCATGCCGTCCCGCGTCGCGGGCCGGCGATCGTGGTGACATGCTGGGCCCGCAACGCGTCGGCGGTTCCGTCGCGCGACCCGTCGTCGGCGACCGCGAGCGTGTAGGGGTGGACGGTGTGGGCCAGCACCCGCCCGACCGTGGCCAGCACGAGATCGCGGCGGTTGTACGTTGCGATCCCTATACCAAGCCGCGTAATCATCGGGCACTCTCCGTCATGGCCGGTCGGCCGTGCTGTATCCCGCGCCGGCCGGCGCGGGTTATCCTGTTCAAAGCCAGGGGCGGCGGTCTATCCCGGTGCGCCGTGCCTGGCCTGCCCGACCTCCCCCCGGGCGGACCGTCGGGGTAGAAGGGGCATCGGTCTCCGGCCGCAGGGCCACCGCCTGACCATCCGGCACGCATCTTGCCGGCCCCGCGGGACGATCACCGGCGGCTACGCGGACGGCGCAGTCCGCGGTGCCGAGGATATGTAATGTTACGAGGATTTGGCAGACCGTGAAGATACTGGTCACCGGCGGTTGCGGGTTCATTGGCTCGGCAGTCGTACGACATCTGATCGCCCGCAGCGACGACGTGGTCGTCAACGTGGACAAAATGACATATGCGGCGAGCGAGGATGCGTTGGAGTCCGCCCTGCGCGACCCGCGTCACATCCATGTCCGCGCCGACATCGCCGATGCCGAGGCGATGGCGCAGGTGCTGGCAACCCATCGGCCGGACGCGGTCATGCACCTCGCGGCCGAATCCCATGTCGATCGCTCGATCGACGGGCCGGCCGCGTTCATCCAGACGAACATCGTCGGCACATACGTGCTGCTCGAGGCGGTACGGGCCTACTGGACGGGCCTCGGTCCGGCCGAACGGACGGCGTTCCGATTCCATCACATCTCGACGGACGAGGTGTTCGGCGCCCTCGAGCACGGCGACCCGCCCTTTACCGAAACGACGCCCTATGACCCGCGTAGCCCGTATTCGGCAAGCAAGGCGGCGTCCGACCATCTCGTGCGCGCGTGGCTGCACACCTATGGCCTGCCGACGCTCGTCAGCAACACCACCAATAATTACGGGCCGTGGCAGTTTCCCGAAAAGCTGATCCCGCTGGTCACGCTCAACGCGCTGGAAGGCAAGGACCTGCCGGTGTACGGCGACGGGTCGAACATGCGCGACTGGCTCTTTGTGGACGACCATGCCGAGGGGCTGGTGCGCGTGGTGCGGCACGGACAGCCCGGCGGCACCTACGCGATCGGGGCGCGTCAGCCGCGCACGAATCTGCAGGTGGTGACCTCGATCTGCCGCCTGCTTGACGCCCGCGTGCCGGATCCGGCCGGTCCGCGGGAGCGGCTGATACGGTTCGTGAAGGACCGGCCCGGTCACGATTTCCGCTATGAGATCGACCCCTCCGCCGCGGAGACCGCCCTCGGTTGGGTCGCGGCCCATGATTTCGACGCGGGACTTGCCGCTACGATCGACTGGTATCTCGCCCATCGCGCCTGGTGGGAGGCGATCAGGTCGGGGCGCTACGACGGCCAGCGTCTCGGTACGGCGGCGTGACGGAGAGGGGACGATGAAAGGTATATTGCTCGCCGGCGGGTCCGGCACGCGACTGCATCCGATGACGCTCGCGGCGTCGAAGCAGCTGCTGCCGGTTTATGACAAACCGATGGTCTATTACCCGGCATCCACGCTGATGCTCGCGGGCATACGCGACATCATGGTGATCTCCACCCCGGCCGATCTGCCGCAGTTCCGCCGGCTGCTGCGCGATGGCGCGCATCTCGGCCTGCGCATCGCCTATGCCGAGCAGCCAACGCCGGACGGCATCGCGCAGGCCTTCCTGATCGCGCGGGACTGGATCGGCGGCAGCCCCTGCGCGCTCGCGCTCGGCGACAATCTGATCCATGCCGATCACCTGTCGGTTTCGCTGCGCGCCGCCGCCGCCCGGCCGGAGGGAGCGACGGTCTTTGCCTATCAGGTGCGCGACCCAGAACGCTACGGTGTGGTCTCGTTCGACGAGGCCGGACGCGCGGTGGAAATCGTGGAGAAGCCGGCCGCGCCGCTGTCGAACTGGGCGGTCACGGGGCTGTATTTCTACGACCACCACGTCGTCGACATCGCGTCCTCGATCAAACCGTCCGCGCGCGGGGAATTGGAGATCACCGACCTCAACCGGGTCTATCTCGAGTCCAACCGTCTGCATGTCGAACGCCTCTCGCGCGGGTGCGCGTGGCTCGACGCCGGGACGCCCGACAGCCTGCTGCAGGCGGCGACCTTCGTGCAGACCATCCAGTCGCGCACCGGCATGCTGGTCGGCTGCCCGGAGGAAGTCGCCTTTCGCATGAAATACATCGACGCCGATGCGCTGCGCGACCAGGCGCGCCACCTGGGCAAGACCGATCTTGGGCGGGCGCTGCTCGAACTGGCCGAAGGCGAGCACGAATGAAGGTGGAGCGCCTCGGCCTCGGCGACGTGATGCTGCTGACCCCGCCCCGCTACGGCGACAACCGCGGCTTCTTCTCCGAGACCTGGAATGCCGCCCGCGCCGCGGAGGCCGGGATCACGGGCACGTTCATCCAAGACAATCACAGCATGTCCGCGACGGTGGGCACGATCCGTGGGCTGCATCTGCAAATCGCCCCGAGCGAGCAGGGCAAGCTCGTGCGTGTCGTGCGGGGCGCGATCTGGGATGTCGCGGTCGATATCCGCCACGGCTCGCCGACCTACGGCCGGCACGTCGCGGCCGAACTGAGCGCCGAGAACTGGCAGCAGCTGTGGATTCCCCCCGGCTTCCTGCACGGCTTCTGCACGCTGCTGCCGGATACCGAGGTGATCTACAAGGTGACCGGTCCCTATGACCGCGCGGCGGAGCGGGGCGTGATCTGGAACGACCCGGATCTGGCCCTGCCATGGCCGGTTCCGTCCTCCGGGCCCGTGCTGTCCGAGAAAGACACGGTCCTGCCGCGCCTCGCCGAATGCCCCGTCTGGTTCAGGGTCGAGGGATGACGATGCTCGTCCTCGGCGGCAGCGGCCAGCTGGCGCTTGCGCTGTCGGCAGCGGCGGAGGCGGCGGGCATCGACTGCGCGCGGCTGGGCCGTCCGGAGTTCGACTTCGACCGGCCGGAGACGGTGGCCGCGTTGGACTCGGTGCCCGCGCGCCTGATCGTGAATGCCGCCGCCTACACCGCGGTCGACGCGGCCGAGGGCGATGCGGCGGCCGCCGAGCGGGCGAATGCCGCCGGCCCGGCGCTGCTGGCCGCGCATTGCGTGCGGCGCGGCATCCCGCTGGTGCATATCTCGACCGATTACGTGTTCGACGGCAGCAAGGGCGCGCCGTATATCGAGACGGACCCGACGGCGCCGCTCGGCGTCTATGGGGCGACGAAACTGGCGGGCGAGCGGGCGGCGATGGCCGCGTGGCCGCGCACCGTCATCCTCCGCACGGCCTGGGTCTATTCCGCAACCGGGCGCAACTTCGCGCGCACCATGCTGGGCGCCGCGCGCAAGACGGATACGCTGCGCGTCGTCGCCGATCAGCGCGGCTGCCCGACCACGGCGGCCGATCTCGCCGCCGCGATCGTCGCGATCGCGCCCCGCCTGTCGGACGGGTGGGAGGACGGGCTGGCCGGCATCTATCACGCGGCCGGCGGCGGCGAGACGACATGGCACGGTCTGGCCGTCGCGCTGTTCGAGGAGGCCGCCCGGCACGGCCTGAAGATGCCGACCGTCACCCCGATCGCGACGAGCGACTGGCCGACGCCGGTGCGCCGGCCGGCCGATTCCCGGCTCGACTGCGGCAAGCTCGCGCGGGTCTTCGGCGTCGCCTTGCCGCACTGGCGCGACAGCGTGGCACCCGTGGTGGACGCCTGGTACGCCGCCGCCTGACCGCCTCCCGCGCCCCTATTGGGCGCGGCGGCCGAAGGAGATCAGATAGGCCCGTACGCGGGCCATGATCAGCGGATCGTCCGAGACCTCGATGCCCGGCTCCAGCACGTTGGGCAGGTAGCGCAGCGCCCGTTGCGTCGCCGCCTGATCGGCCGACGTGCGCGCGAGCGTAATGGTGCCCAGATCGACCATCTTGCGGTCGGCGGGCCAGGGCGCGCTGGGGTCCTTCGTCTGATCCCCGGAATCGGCAAGCTGCGCGCGCAGCCGGAACACCACCGGCGCCTGTGCGATGCGCTTCGGCAACTCGTCGATCAGGAAGTCCGCCGGCTGCTTGGCCGCGTCCGCGGCACCGAGATGATCGATGCCGGCCACCGGCTCGATGCGGAAGCGGAATGCCTGCCGCTTGCCGTCCCGGTCCACGAAGATGAAGGCATCGACGCCGTTATAGGCCTCGCGTGCGAAGCTCGACGGGGTGGCGACCGAGCCGAACGCCTTGGGCACGGTCGGATGCGCGGCGATGAAGGTCTCGGCGGCGGTGGGTTTCGTCGCCCCCGGCGGACTCGCCGCGAGCGCGCTCAGCAGGGCGAGAAAGTCCTCGCCGGTCGCCACCGGAAAGAAGGCGAGCGAGTTGGTCACCACGTCCACGACGCCGCCGGCTTCGGTGTGGAACTTGATCGCCATGCCGTGCGGGTTGGCGCCCTGCGCCCCGTCCGGCAGCGTGGGCAGGCCCGTCGAATCGGAGAACCGCACCGTGACCGGCACCGGCTCGCCGGCGAAGATACTGGCCTTGCTCAGGGTCGCGGCCGCGGCGGTGGGGGTGAACGTGCCCTCCGCAATCACGCCCTTGGCGTGGTTCGCGCGCATGCCGGGATGGCGGCCCCATAGCGTGTTCATCACGTCCACGGTCTTGGTGGCCGTGCTGCCCTGGGCGGCCGCCGGCCGGGTGGTGCCGGCCATCAGGACGCCGGCGAGGGTGAGCGGCACGGCAATTCTGTAGGAGTGCATCATGCGTCCTCGTTTTGCAGACGCGATCATATCGGGGTGCCGAACGACGCGGCCAGTGACTCGTGCGTGGCGGTTGCGTCCGGCGCTGGTCCCTATGGATCACGACCGCATCGGCGTGGTGCGCGGGCGGACCATGCCCGCGGCCGCCGCGACCAGCGCGCCCGTCAGCATCAGCACCGCCATGCCGCGCGGCGTCCCGTCGGTCAGCCAGCCGGCCAGGATGCCGCTGAGCGCGCCGAGCACGAACTGCATCGTCCCCATCAGGGCCGAAGCGCTGGCGGCATGCGCCGCGTGGCGCGACAACGCGCCCACGGTCGTGTTCGGCATGACGAACCCCATGCTGGCCAGCGAGAGGAACACCGGGGCGACCACGGCCGCGAGATGGCGCGTGCCGGCGAAGGCCACGGCGCAGAGCACGGTCGTGGAGGCCAGGTAGATCGCGGCGGCGATGGCCAGGATACGGTCCTCGCCGATGCGGGCGATCACTAGGGCGTTGACCTGCGAGGCCATGATGTAGCCGCCGGCGCATAGGCCGAAGATCATGCCGTATTCGGCGGGGGTGATGCCGAAGCTGCGGATATAGACCGTCGACGACCCGCTGATATAGGCGAACATGCCGAACATGCCGCCGCCGCCCATCAAGGCGTGGGTGATGAAGCCGCGTTCGCGCGCGATGGCGATGTAGCGGGCCAGCAACCCGGTCGGGCCGAGGCGGACCCGCTGCGACGGCGGCAGCGTGTCGGGGATCAGCGTCGCCACCAGCAGGGCGCACACCGCCCCATAGGCGGTGCAGGTCCAGAACAGCGTCCGCCAGCTGCCCCAGCCGAGCAGCAGGCCGCCCAGGGTGGGCGCCAGGATCGGCGCCACGCCCATGATCAGGATCAGACGCGACATCAGCCGCACCGCCGC
>NZ_BANB01000226.1 GCF_000964365.1 Acidisphaera rubrifaciens HS-AP3
TTCAGACGTGTGCTCTTCCGATCTGGCGACCACCGGGCCGACGATGCGGTGCGGGGCGCAGGCCAGCGCCTCGCGGATGCGCGCCGCGTCCTGTGGCGCGCGGCGCGGCGTCCCCTCGCCCGCCATCAGCGCGCGTTCGCCGGTGTCGAGGAAGCTCTCGGCCGGCAGCCCCTCGGCGAGCAGCACGGCATGGGTCGCGAGTTCGACGTGGTGATAGGTGACGCGCGCGGCCGGCATCTGCGCGACCGTCGTGCCGTTGATCAGGTAGCGGACCGGGATCAGCACGCCCTCGGCATGGATCGCGTGATCGGGCGAGAGGAACAGGTCGCGCGACGGCACGCCGGGCGCGAAGGCGCCGGCGGCGACGCGCACCGGGCGGACCCGGCGCGGGTCGGGGTGGCCGGCGCAATCGACCTCGCGCCGTCCGACCCACACGACGGGATGCGTCGATCCGTCCTCGGTTAGCACCGCATCGCCGGGCGCCAGCGTCTCCACCGCGCGGGGGCCGTCGGGCGTCGCGATCGCCGTGCCGGCCGCGAAACAGGGCATGGCGCCGAGGACGCCCATCGCCGAGTAGTCCGGCACGTCGAGCGTGACGCCGAGATCGGCGGCGTAGGTGCCGAGCAGGTGGAAGGGCACGGCAAGGGCCAGCAGCAGCCCGGCGCCAACCACGTTGTTGTCGGCATAGGCGGTCGCGGCGGCCTGCAGCAGCGCGTTGTGATAGGCCGGCCCGACCAGATCCTGCCCGCCGTAATGCGCGATGGACTCGCTCTGGACAATCGTCCCTTCGTAGCGCGGCGGATCGACCGCGTAGTTGCCGACGGGATCGCCGTACTCGACGTAGTTGGTCAGCAACGATGGCCGCGCGAAGAAATAGTCCGGGATGCCGGGCGCGCCGAAGGTGACGCCGGGCAGGTTCAGGATGGCAGCCACTGCCTCCGCGTTGGCGCCGCCGAGCGAGTGGCCGTCGAGATAGACGTTGGTCGAGGCGTAGCCGTCGATCCCCGCCGCCGACAGTGCCGTATTGGCAAAGGAGAGCGCGGTCAGATACGACGGCGCGGGCAGTCCCTTGAAGATCGCCGCATCGTTGACGAGCTGCGCCGCGGTGAAGACCGGATTGCCGGTAAAAAGGTTGGTGCCCTCGTAGACGATCATCACTTGTCCGGTGGGATCGACCAGCGCCGCACCGTAGAAACCGGTGATCGCACTATACTGGGTGACGGGCTTGCCGTTGAGCATGAGATAGCTGAAGCCCGGCGGCAGCGGGGCGGCGCCCTGGCTGTAGCTCCAGTCGGCGGCGTTGAGGTAGTCGGCGATGCTGGGCTGGGTTGTGCTGGACATGGCGGCCTAAGGTATCCCCCCGGTCGGCGTGCACGCGGCGGTTGATACATACCGCGGCGCAGAGGCTCTGTCATGCTGCGCGTTGACCCCGCCGGGCCGGCCGCGCACGATGGCGCGATGATCCTGCTGATCGACAACTACGACAGCTTCACGTTCAACCTCGTCCACTTCCTGGGCGACCTGGGCGCGGTGTGCGACGTGCGGCGCAACGACGCGCTGACGCCCGGCGAGGCGCTGGCGCTCGCGCCGGAGGCGATCGTGCTGTCGCCCGGCCCCTGCACGCCGACCGAGGCGGGCATCTGCCTCGACCTGATCGCGGCGGCGGCGGGGCGGGTGCCGATCCTCGGCGTGTGCCTGGGTCATCAGGCGATCGGACAGGCGTTCGGCGGCACGGTCGCGCGCGCGCCGGTGCCGATGCACGGCAAGACCAGCGCGATCAGCCACCAGTCCACCGATCTGTTCGAGGGGCTGCCCTCGCCGTTTCAGGCGACGCGCTATCACAGCCTGATCGTCGAGGCGGCGGACCTGCCGGCGGAGCTGGTCGCGACGGCGCACAGCGACGACGGGCTGATCATGGGCCTGCGTCACCGCAGCCTGCCGGTCTATGGCGTGCAGTTCCACCCGGAGAGCATCGCGACCCGGCACGGGCACGATATCCTGCGCAACTTCCTCGCCCTCGCGCGCGGACGCAACGCGCCGGCCCACGCCGCTTAAGGCGGGCGCCCGCGCCGGCCGCCCCCGATGGACCTCAAGCCCACCCTTGCCCGCGTCGCGGCGGGCCACACGCTGAGCGAGCCGGAGGCCGAGGCCGCGTTCGGCATCATCATGGCCGGCGAGGCGACGCCCGCGCAGATCGCGGGCCTGGTGATGGCGATGCGCGTACGCGGCGAGACGGTGGCGGAGGTGACGGGCGCGGTGCGCGCGATGCGGGCCCGCATGACGGCGGTGAGCGCGCCGCCCGAGGCGATTGACGTGTGCGGCACCGGCGGCGACGGCGCCGGCACGCTGAACGTCTCCACCGCCGTGACCTTCGTCGTTGCCGGCTGCGGCGTGCCGGTCGCCAAGCACGGCAACCGGGCGCTTTCGTCGCGCGCGGGCGGGGCGGACGTGCTCGGCGCGCTGGGCGTGGAGGTGGACGTGCCGCTCGATGCCCTGCCGGCGATTATGGCGGCGGCGGGCTGCGCGTTCCTGTTCGCCCCGCGCCACCACGCGGCGCTGCGCCACGCGAGCGGACCGCGCGTGGAACTCGGCACCCGCACGATCTTCAACCTGCTGGGCCCGCTTGCCAATCCGGCGGGGGTGCGGCGGCAGCTGACCGGCGTGTATGCCCCCGTCTGGGCGCCGGTGATGGCGGAGACGCTGCTGCGGCTGGGCAGCAGCGATGCGTGGATCGTGCACGGGCAGGGGCTGGACGAGCTGACGCTCGCCGGGCGCAACGAGGTGGCGGCGCTGCGCGGCGGCACGGTCGAGCGGTTCACCGTGGAGGCCGCGGATGCCGGGCTGGCGGCGGCGCCGCTGGAGGCGATCCGGGGCGGGGACGCGAC
>NZ_BANB01000225.1 GCF_000964365.1 Acidisphaera rubrifaciens HS-AP3
GCCACACGGCGAGCGCGGCCTCGGCGGCCAGCAGCAGGACCGCCGGCGTCACCGCGCCCGACAGGGCGAACCAGAGCGGCCCGAACAGCAGCGCGCCCCACGCGTACCCCTCCGGCACGAGCGTCGGCGCGCGGCCGGCGCGCGCCGGGTGCACGGTCCAGAGTCGCATCCCTACAGCACGCCCTTGGTCGACGGGATGGCCTCGGCCGCGCGCGGGTCGGGCGAGACCGCCTGCCGCAGGGCGCGGGCGACCGACTTGAAGCTGGCTTCGGCCAGGTGATGAGCGTTGTGTCCGGCGCGGCGGGTCACGTGCAGGGTGAACAGGCCGTTGGCGGCGAGGGCGCGGAAGAACTCCTCGAACAGTTCGGTATCCATGGTGCCGATCTTCGCCCGCTCGATCGGCACCGACCACGCCAGGAAGCCGCGGCCGGACAGGTCGATCGCCGCTTCCACCAGCGCCTCGTCCATCGGCACGACGGCATGGCCGAAACGGGTCACCCCTCGCTTGTCGCCCAGCGCCTGCGCCAGCGCCTGGCCGAGCACGATGCCGACATCCTCGGTGGTGTGGTGATCGTCCACATGCAGGTCGCCCTCGGCGCGCAGATGCAGGTCGAACAGGGCATGGCGGGCAAGCGCGGTCAGCATGTGATCGAGAAAGCCGATGCCGGTGTCGATCTCCGACCGGCCGCTGCCGTCCAGCTCCAGGCTGAGGTCGATATGCGTCTCGGCGGTCTCGCGGTGGATGGTGGCGCTGCGTGCCATGGCATGCTCCCGGCGCCGCGCCGTCCTGGCCCGGGCCGCCGTGTCTGTCGGTGTGTACCGGGTCTAGCGGCTCCGCCCCGGCTTGTCAGCCGAGGCGGGGCCGGTCGCGCGCGTCAGAGGACGCGGCAGGCCTCGTCGAAGTCGAGGCGGGGTGAGCGCGGAAACAGCCCGGCCGGGTCGCCGTGGCCGAGATTGACCAGGAAATTGGACTTCCAGCCGTGCTCGGCCAGGAAAGCCTCGTCCACCTTGGCATTGTCGAAGCCCGACATCGGGCCGGCATCCAGGCCCACCGCGCGCGCCGCGAGAATGAGATAGGCGCCCTGCAGCGTGCCGTTGCGGAATGCCGTCGTCTCGGCCAGCGCCGGGCTGCTGGTAAACCAGGACTTGGCGTCGGCATGGGGGAACAGGCGCGGCAGGTGGTCATAGAAGGCCGGGTCGTAGGCGACGATCGCCGTGACCGGGGCGGCCATCGTCTTTTCGAGGTTGCCGGACGACAGCGCCGGCGCCAGCCGTTCCTTCGCCTCCTTCGAGCGGAGGAACAGGAAGCGGGCCGGCGAGGCGTTGGCCGAGGTCGGCGCCATCTTCAGCAGCTCGTACATCTCGCGCAGGGTCGCGTCGCTGACCGGCCGGTCGGTCCAGCGGTTATGCGTGCGTGCCTCGTTGAACAGCAGGTCGCGGGCGGCGGCGTCCAGGGCCAGGATCGGCACCGTCGTCATCAGAGTTCGACCTGCTGCACGGCCACGACCTCGGGGATGTAGTGGCGCAGCATGTTCTCGATGCCGTGCTTGAGCGTGGCGCGCGACGACGGGCAGCCGGAGCAGGCGCCCTGCATGTGCAGGTGCACGATCCCGTCGCGGAAGCCGCGAAAGACGATGTCGCCGCCGTCGCCGGCCACTGCCGGGCGCACGCGCGTGTCCAGCAGTTCCTTGATCTGCGCGACGATGTCGGCGTCCTCGGGGGAGACGTCCTCCTCGGCGGCCGCGGTCTGCTCGCCCTCGATCACCGGGCGGCCGGTCACGAAATGCTCCATCATCGCGCCAAGCACCTGCGGGCGGAGCGACTGCCAGTCGATGCTGTCGGCCTTGGTGACGGTCACGAAGTCGCTGCCGAGGAAGACGCGCGCGACGCCCGGCAGCGCGAACAGCGCGGCGGCGAGGGGGCTGGCCGCCGCCGACTCGGGCGAGGCGAAATCGACCGTGCCCTGGCCCATCACGTCGCGGCCCGGCAGGAACTTGAGGGTCGCCGGGTTCGGCGTGCCTTCGGTCTCGATGAACATGGCGGTCCGATCAGTGGCCGTTATGACTGCCACCTACATCGCCCCGGCGGCGCCGGACTGCAAGCGCGGGGGCGCCGTCATGCATCCGGCGCCGGGGTCTTGGCGGGATAGCGGCACCAGGCCGCCGCCACGCAGCGCCAGCATTCCGGCCGCCGCGCCTTGCAGACATAGCGCCCGTGCAGGATCAGCCAGTGATGCGCGTCGCGCAGCTTGTCGGCGGGGATGCGGGCGACCAGTCCCTCCTCCACCGCCCGCGGCGTCTTGCCGGGGGCAAGGCCGGTGCGGTTGCCGATGCGGAAGATATGGGTGTCGACCGCCATCGTGGCCTCGCCGAAGGCGACGTTCAGCACGACGTTGGCCGTCTTGCGCCCGACCCCCGGCAGCGCCTCCAGCGCCGTGCGGTCGTGCGGCACGACGCCGCCGTGCTGTTCGACGAGCGCCCGCGACAGCGCCGCGACATGCCGTGCCTTCGACTGCCACAGGCCGATGGTGCGGATGTGGCGCCCGATCTCCGCCTCGCCCAGCGCCGCCATCGCCGCCGGCGTCGGGGCGGCGGCGAACAGCGCCGGAGTCGCCTTGTTCACCCCCGCGTCGGTCGCCTGCGCCGACAGCACGACGGCGACCAGCAGGGTAAAGGGGTCGTGATAGTGCAGTTCGCTGCGCGGGGAGGGATTGGCGAGGCTGAGCGCCCCGATGAAGGCGGCGGCGTCGGCGCGCGACATCGCCCGCGCCGCCTTCGGGCGCCGCGCCTTCGCGGCGGCGGGATTGCGGGGCGCGGCATCGGCGGCTTGGGTGCGTGGCATTGCCATAGCGTTGGCGGGGATTGCGTTCGTGGCAACTCCCGCTCGGCGAGGAATTGGCGATAGACTGCGGGCATGGATACCCAAGCGCCCATCCCGCCGGTGTTCGAGGCGGTCATCCGTCCCTATCGCAGCCTGTCGCCGCGCGGCGTGCGCACCCTCGCCGCCGTGATCGTCGCGCTGAGCGCGCTGATCGGCCTGCGCGCCTGCCTGATGGGCGCGTGGCCGGTGATCGGGTTCAGCATCCCCGAGGTCGCGCTGATCGTCTTTCTTCTGCGCCTGAACATGGCGCGGGCGCGGGCGCGGGAGACGATCCGCCTGTCGGCCGAGGCGCTGTCGGTCGAGCGCATCGACCGTCACGGCCGGCGCACCGGCAGCACGCTGCCGGCGGCCTGGCTGACGATCGTGGTGGAAGAGCGCCCGGGGCGTATTCCGGCCCTGCTGCTGACCACCCGTCACCTGCGTGAGGAGATCGCCGCGTTTCTCGGTGAATACGAGAAGCGCGATCTGGCGAGCGCGCTGCAGGCGGCGTTGCGGGCGATGCGAAGCCCTGTGTTCGACAATCCGCAGCTGCGCGAGGGCAGCGCCTAATGCGGCGCGCCTTGGGGATCCGTTCCGGTCACTCGGTCGGCCCCATCGACTTGATCAGGTCGAACACCTTCTTGCGCACCGCCGGTTCGGAGATCCGGTAGTAGGCCCGGACCAGTTCCAGCGTCTCGCGACGATTGAGCGTGTCGTCGCCGAACCCTTCCTGCGCTTCCGACAGGCTGCCGCGGACACCGCCGCGGGGGGCCGCGCCATAGGTCCCCGCGAGATTGTCGGGCATGTCGTCGAAAAAGAAGCTGATCGGCACGTCGAGCACGCGCGACAGGTCGAACAGGCGGGACGCGCCGACGCGGTTCACGCCGCGCTCGTATTTCTGGACCTGCTGGAACGTCAGCCCGAGGGCTTCGCCGAGCCGCTCCTGCGACATCCCGAGCAGCGTCCGCCGCAACCGGATGCGCGAGCCGACATGGACATCGATCGGACTCGGGCGGCTTTCCCGCTCACCGCTCTCGCTTTCCCCGGTGCGGGCCATGCGTGCACCCCTTCGCGTTGTTTCCAACATGTGAAACCTCCAATAACTCGCGCCCGGCGCCGGTGACGAGCATCACAGTAGATTAACGATGCAACCCCGGATAATCAACATTTTTGTCAATTCTCCCGGAGCGATACTCAATTTTGGGACTTGCTTCACAATCCGCCGCCAAGGGGCGATTCGGTCCGGTTATCTGCGGGTAAAATAACGCATACACGCGCCGAAGACGAGAGAAAGGAGCGCCAACAACGCGGGCAGCGCGAGACCCCAACGGCTATACACCGTCGGCGGCAGCGGCGGCGGCAGCGCGACAGTGAGAAATCCTGGCACGTCCGGAGCGATTCGGGCCAGTTCGTGACCGCGCGCGTCGAATGCGGCGGTTATGCCGGTATTGGCTGCGCGCAGAAGTGGCAAGCCCTGCTCCACCGCCCGCATCCGCGCCGCGGCGAGGTGCTGGCGCGGCCCGGATGAGTCGCCGAACCACGCGTCGTTCGTGACATTGACGAGCCAGCCAGGCCGGTCGATCCGGCTGACGAGCTCGCCGGAATAGATCGCCTCGTAACAGATGATCGGCGCGACCGCCGGCAGGCCGGGCAGATGCAGCGTCGCCGGCCCCGTGCCTGGCGCGAAGCCGCCGCCGGGCACCACCTGGAAGGGCAGCGGGAACCAGTCGGGCTGGAATTCGCCGAACGGCACGAGGTGCCACTTGTCATACAGCGCCGCGACCCGCCCGTCGGGCTCGATCGCCGCCAGGGCATTGCGCGGCCGTCGGTCGCTGCCGAAGCGCACCGTGCCGGCAAGCACGGTCGCCGGATCGCCGTGCCCGGACGCGGCGGCCTCGGCGATCGCCTCGCGGGCCCCCGCATCTTCGGTCAGCAGGAAAGGGCTGGCCGTCTCGGGCCACACCACGACCTTTGGCCCCGCGCCGGCGGTCGCGAGACCCTGGCGGGTCAGATCAAGGTAGCGGCGGAAGATGGCGACCGTCAGCGCCCGGTTCCACTTGGCGCCCTCGGCCACGTTGCCCTGAACGAGCACGGCCTCGACCCCCGGCGCCGGGGGCGTGGGCCGCGTTACGCGCCAGGCACCCAGCCCGATCCAGGCCGCCAGGACGACCCCTCCCGCCAGCATCGCCCGCCGCCCCAGTGCCGGCGTCGCCGCCAGCATGATCGTGAGCCAGGTCAGGCCGTGGATGCCGATCCAGGCCGCCGGCTGGATCATCACGTCGCCCGCGAGGCCGGGCAGCTCCCA
>NZ_BANB01000224.1 GCF_000964365.1 Acidisphaera rubrifaciens HS-AP3
GGCTGTTCGGCGGCGACTGGCCGGCCTTCGCCGCCGCCGCGGTCGCCGGCGCGGTCGGCACCTGGCTGCGTCAGGAGATGGGCCGGCGCGCGGCCAACCTCGTCGCGACCGCCCTGGTCGCGGCGGGCGTGAGCGGGCTGATCGGCGCCGCCGCCGTCCTCGGCGGGCTGAGCGCGACCCCGTCGCTGTGCCTCGTGGCGCCGGGCATGATCATCGTGCCCGGCGTGCCGTTCATCAACGGGTTCCAGGACCTGATCCGCAACCACGTCACGCTCGGGGTCAGCCGGCTCGCCTTCGCCATGCTGGTGACCACGGCGATCGCGCTCGGGCTCTATGCCGCGACAGTGCTGACCGGCATCAGCATCCCGGTCGAAGCCGCGACGCGCGCCGTGGCGCTGCCGGAGGACGCGGCGTTTTCGGCGCTCGCCGCCATCGGGTTCGCGACGCTGTTCAACGTCCCGCCGCGCATCGCCTGGGCCTGCATCGTGTGCGCCGTCGCCAGCCACACGACGCGCACCTTCTGCACGCAGTCGGGGCTCGACCTGTCGAGCGGCACGCTGATCGGCGCGCTGATCGCGGGTGCGCTGGCGCAGGGGTTCGCGCGGCTGTTCCGCGCGCCGAGCGCCACCTTCGCCTTTCCGGGCGTCGTCGCCATGGTGCCCGGCGCCTTCGCGTTCCGCGTGGTCATCGGCGCGCTGCAGATCGCGCACGGCACGGCCACGCCAGGCGTCATCCATGCGACGCTGACGCTCGGCGTGCAGGTGGTGCTGATGATGGCCGCGATCGCCACCGGCATCGTTGCGCCGTCCGCCTTCAGCCGCGCCGCACCGTCGAAATAGCCGGCGTTCAGGGCAGCGCGGGGACCGCCGCCGTGTCGGCGAGGCTCGCGTACAGCTCGTCCTCCTGCGCGATATGCAGCCGCAGGATGGCGTCCAGCGCGATCAGCACCCGCCGGACCTCGTTGACCTCGGACGGTCCCGGGCCACCGGGCGGCAGATCGGCGATCATGCGCGCGAGCAGCGCGCCGAGGCGCTGCACCTCGCGATGCGTGCGGTGGAATGCGGCGATCGGATCGTCGCCGCCCAGCGCGCGTTCGATCGTGGGATAGAGCCGCGCGCCATCCTCCGCCTCGTGACGCAGCAGACGTTCGCGCACGACGGTCTCCACCTCCGTCAGCGCCGCCGCCGCCTCGCGCGGCGACAGGGTCGCGAGCGAATCGGCGACCGCACGCAACCGCGCGAGCGGCCCCGCGAGACGCGCGTGCTCGGCCTCCAGCCGCGCGACCTCGCCGGCGGGGATCGGCGCGCGCGGCCGTCCCGGGATACGCACCCGCAGCACCCGCAGCGCGTTGAGGATCGCGGCCACGTCGATCGCCTCCTGCAGCAGCGCGCCCGCGACCGGCGGCAGGAAGCCCGCCGCCGCGGCCAGCATCGCCAGCACCGACAGGCCCATGCCGCCGGCCACGGTCTGCAGGGCGATGCGCCGTGTGCCGCGGGCGATGGCCAGCGCCTCGGCCAGCCGATCGAGCCGGTCGACCAGCAGCACGACATCCGCCGTCTCGGCCGAGGCACCGGCGCCGCGCGCGCCCATCGCGACGCCGACATCGGCCGCCGCGAGCGCGGGCGCGTCGTTCACGCCGTCGCCCACCATGCCGCAGGCGCCATGCTCCGCCGCCGCCCGTGCCGCGGCGATGGCGGCGAGCTTGTCCTCCGGCCGCTGATCGGCCCGCACCTCGTCCACGCCGACCGCCGCCCCGATCGCCTCGGCGACGTCGCGCCGGTCGCCGGTCAGCATCACCAGGCGCCGTACCCCCGCCTGACGCAGCAGCCGCAACGCTCGCGGCGCGTCCGGGCGCAGCTCGTCCGCCAGCAGGATCGCGCCGATCATCACGCCGTCGGCGGCCACGAAGGCGCCGGTCGCGCCCTCATCGGCCATGCGGCGCAGGACGCCCGCGCTCCAG
>NZ_BANB01000223.1 GCF_000964365.1 Acidisphaera rubrifaciens HS-AP3
GCGCCAGCAGCGCCTCGTCCGCCCGGCGCAGGGTCAGCACGAGGCCGCCGCCATAGGCCGCGTCCTCGGCCAGACGGCGGAAGTAGTCCACGAAGTATCCGGGCTGCACCGCGACCGCCAGCACCCCCGCGACCCGTCCGGCGGCGTCGTGCCAGCGGACCGCGACGCTGAAGAACGGCCGACCGTCGAGGCGGCTGATGTGCCGCCGGCCGATCGCCATGCCGTCCCGCGCCGCCGCGGCGCGGAAATAGTCGCGGTCGGCGGCAGAGACGTCGGGCCGGGGCGGCACGTCGCCGGCGACCGCGAGGATCTGCCCGTCCACCCCGAACACCAGCAGGTTCTTGATCTGCGGCAGACCTTCGCGCAGCGCCGCGAGGGCGGCATGCAGCGCCGGCGCGTCGCGGCGCAGCGCGTCTTCGTCCCGCCCGGCGACGATGGTGCCCATCTCGCGCAGCACGAGGCGGTTGGTCTCCATGATCTTGGTCGCGTTCTCGAACGCGGCGTCGGTCAGGCGGCCGAGGGCCGCGCGCGCCTGTTCCTTCTGGTCCGACCAGGCAATCGTCGCCCCGGCACAGAGCACCGCGAGCGGCAGCAGGACCGTCGCCAGCAGCAGCAGACGCAGCATGCGGGGCCCGGCGGCGAGTGCCGGGACGGAGACGGCAGCCTGACCCCCGCCGTTTGTCCCGTCGGCGCCGGCGCCGACCTCGACGGACGGCGCGGGGATGGGCCCGTCGCCGGACGAGGTCAGGGGCATGCGGTCGCGCCTGGCGGGAGCACGCCCGGTGGAGCGGTGCCTAGTGGAGCGGTGCCCATGAGGCTGTCGCCGCGGGGGCCTTCGCCCGGAGCGTCGCGCCGGGCGCTTTCTTGACACCACCGGCCGGGTGGCAGATACCCCGATCCGCCGACATATCGGCACGGCCGCTCCGCGAGGGTTCGCGCAGCGGCCCCTTTCTGTTGGGAGCGGTGCGTGTTCGAAGCCCTGTCCGACAAGCTCTCCGGCGTGTTCGACCGGCTGCGCGGTCGCGGCACGCTCGGCGAGGCCGACGTGGCCGAGGCGCTTCGCGAGGTCCGCCTCGCGCTGCTGGACGCCGACGTCGCGCTGCCGGTGGTGCGCGACTTCATCGCCCGGGTGCGCGAGCGCGCCGTGGGCGCGGAGGTGCTGGAGTCCGTCACGCCCGGCCAGCAGATCGTCAAGATCGTCAACGACGCGCTGGTCGAACAGCTCGGCGGCGCCGGGGCGGTGCCGGTCAACCTGAACGCCGCCGCGCCGATCCCCATCCTGATGGTCGGGCTGCAGGGATCGGGCAAGACCACGACGGCCGGCAAGCTCGGCCTGCGCATCCAGACACGCGAGCGGCGGCGGGTGCTGCTCGCCAGCCTCGACACGCAGCGGCCGGCGGCGCAGCTCCAGCTCCAGCAGCTCGGCGAGCGGGCCGGCGTGACCAGCCTGCCCATCGTCGCGGGCCAGACCCCGGTGGAGATCGCCCGGCGCGCGCTGGATACGGCGCGGCGCGAGGTGTTCGACGTCGTCATCCTCGACACCGCCGGCCGCCTGTCGATCGACGCGGCGCTGATGGACGAGGTGCGCGCCATACGCGACGTGGCCGCGCCCGCCGAGACGCTGCTGGTGGTCGACGCGATGACCGGCCAGGACGCGGTGAACACGGCCCGCGCCTTCAACGAGGCGCTGGGCGTGACCGGCATCGTGCTTACCCGCATGGACGGCGATGCCCGCGGCGGCGCGGCGCTGTCGATGCGGGCGGTGACCGGGGCGCCGATCAAGCTCGCCGGCACCGGCGAGAAGCTCGAGGCGCTGGAGGACTTCCACCCGGAACGCGTGGCCGGCCGCATCCTCGGCCTCGGCGACGTGGTCGGCCTTGTCGAGAAGGCGAGCGAGACGCTCGACGAGCAGGAGGCGGAGCGCATCGCGGCGCGTATCGCGAAAGGCAAGTTCGACCTCGAGGATTACGCGGCGCAGCTTCGCCAGATCAGCAAAATGGGCAGCCTGTCCAGCATCCTGGGCATGCTTCCCGGCGCAGGCAAGCTCAAGGCGCAGATCGATGACAGCAAGCTCGACACCGCGATCCTGAAGCGTCAGGCAGCCATCATCGGTTCGATGACACGGGCCGAGCGCCGGGCCCCGGACATCATCAAGGCAAGCCGCAAGAAGCGCATCGCCGCCGGCTCCGGCACCAGCGTGCAGGACGTGAACCGGTTGCTCAAGCAGTTTGACGACATGAGCACGATGATGAAGCGGATGAACAAGCTCGGCCAGAAGGGCCTGATGCGCCACGGACTCGCGGCGCTGATGCCCAAGGGCGGCGCCCCGATGGGCGGCGGCCGGCGGCCGTTCTGAGACGGATACGACCAATCAGCAGGAGAGACTGAACGTTATGGGCCTGAAAATACGCCTTGCCCGCGCCGGCGCGAAGAAGCGGCCGTACTACCACATCGTGGTCGCCGACAGCCGCAGCCCGCGCGACGGCCGTTTCATCGAAAAGGTCGGCAGCTACAACCCGATGCTCCCGGCCGAGCACGCCGACCGCGTGCGGCTGCAGGACGAGCGGCTGACGCACTGGCTGAGCCAGGGCGCGGTCGCGACCGACCGCGTGGCCCGCTTCCTCGGCCGCGCCGGGCTGGCACCGATGCCGGCCTTCAGCGAGCAGCCGAAGCAGTCCGCGCCGAAGAAGAAGGCGCAGGAACGCGCCCGCGCGGCCGCCGGCGCCTGAGGCCACGGCACCGCCGGACCACGACATGGCCCAGACGCGCATCCTGCTCGGGGTGATCGGACGCCCGCATGGCGTCCGTGGCCTCGTGCGCGTCGTCAGCTACGCCGACGACCCGGCGAGCCTCGTCGCCTACGGGCCGCTGTCCGACGACAAGGGACGCCGCCTGCGGCTGGCGTGGCGGGGCGACGGAATCGCCGCCGTCACCCTGCTGTCCGACGCGGGGCCGGTCGCGGTCGCCGACCGGGACGCGGCCGCCGCGCTGGTGAACACGCGCCTTTACGTCGAGCGCGACAGGCTGCCGCCGCCGGACGAGGACGAGTATTACGTCACCGACCTGATCGGCCTCGCGGCCGAGGACGAAGCCGGCCGCCCGCTCGGCCGCATCCGCGCCGTGCATGATTACGGGGCGGGAGTAAGCCTGGAAATCGCCGCGGACGGCGCGCCGCCGCTGCTGGTGCCGTTCACCCGCGCGGCGGTGCCGAGCGTCGATCTCGCCGCCGGCCACGTCCGCGTCCACCCGCCCCGCGTCCTCGCCGCCACGGAGGATGCCCCCACGGATGCGGCAACCGTGTCCTTGGCCGAGGATGCGGCATGAGCGACGCGGTTCCCTGGCGGGCTTCGGCGCTGACGCTGTTTCCGGACATGTTTCCCGGACCGCTCGGACATTCGCTGGCCGGGCGGGCGCTGGCGCGGCGCGTGTGGACGCTCGATGCCGTGGACATGCGCGCCTTCGCCCGCGACCGGCACCGCAGCGTGGACGACACGCCCTTCGGCGGCGGCGCGGGGATGGTGCTGCGGCCCGACATCGTCGATGCCGCCCTGTCCGGACAGGATGACGGCCGCCCCGTCGTCTGCCTCACCCCGCGCGGCGTGCCGTTCACCCAGGCACACGCCGCCGCCTTCGCCGCCGCCCCCGGCCTCGTGCTGGTGTGCGGCCGGTATGAGGGGATCGACCAGCGCGTGATCGACGCCCGGGCGATGCAGGAGATCAGCGTCGGCGACTACGTGCTGTCGGGCGGCGAGGTGGCGGCGCTGGTGGTGCTGGACGCGGTCGTGCGCCTGCTGCCCGGCGTGATGGGCGCCGCGGCGAGCGCCGAGGAGGAAAGCTTCGCCGAGGGGCTGCTGGAATATCCCCACTACACCCGGCCCGCCGACTGGCAGGGCCGGACCGTCCCGGACGTGCTGCTGTCCGGACATCACGAGGCGGTCCGCGCGTGGCGCCGCGCGCAGGCTGAACGCATCACCAGCGAGCGACGCCCCGACCTGTGGGCCCGCCGCGCATGCCAACCCCCCGCCCCTGCCGGTTGCCACGCCGCGGGCGCGGCCGTAACCCGATCCGACGAGAGGATAAAGCGATGAACATCATCCAGCGCTACGAAGCCGAGGAGATTGCGCGCCTCACCGCCGCCCGGCCGGTGCCCGCGTTCGAGGCCGGCGACACGCTGCGCGTCGCCGTGCGCGTGGTCGAGGGCGAGCGCATCCGCACCCAGGCGTTCGAGGGCGTGTGCATCGCGCGGTCGAACCGGGGGCTGAACTCCAGCTTCACCGTCCGCAAGATCAGCTATGGCGAGGGCGTGGAGCGCGTGTTCCCGCTCTATTCGCCGACCATCGCCGAAATCGCCGTGGTCCGGCGCGGCGACGTGCGCCGGGCGAAGCTCTATTACCTGCGCGGGCGCCGCGGCAAGTCGGCCCGCATCGCCGAGCGCGCGCGCGACGTGACCGCCGCCCCGGCCAAGGCCGCCGCCAGCGACGCCGCCGACTGACACCGCGGGCCGGCAGGGCCGCGGGACCGACCGCACAGAGGGGAGCACGCTATGACCACCGACGCGCCACGGACATTGTTCGACAAGGTCTGGGACAGCCACGTGGTCGAGCGGCTCCCAGACGGGACGTGCATCCTCTATATCGACCGTCACCTCGTGCACGAGGTCACCAGCCCGCAGGCGTTCGAGGGGCTGCGCATGGCCGGACGGCGCGTCCGCCGGCCGGACGCGACGGTGGCGGTCGCCGACCACAACGTCCCGACCGAGGCGCGTGACCGGCCGATCGAGGAGCCGGAAAGCCGCCTGCAGGTCGCGACGCTGGAGGAGAACGTCCACGCGTTCGGCGTGCCCTATATCCCGGTCCGCGACGTGCGGCAGGGGATCGTGCATGTGATCGGCCCGGAACTGGGCATCAGCCTGCCCGGGACGACGATCGTCTGCGGCGACAGCCATACGTCCACCCACGGCGCGCTCGGCGCGCTCGCCTTCGGCATCGGCACGTCGGAGGTCGAGCATGTGCTCGCGACGCAGACGCTGCTGCAGAAGCCGGCGAAGAACATGCTGGTCCGCGTCGACGGCCGTCTGCCGGCCGGGACGACGGCCAAGGACATGGTGCTCGCCATCATCGGCCGCATCGGCACCGCAGGCGGCACCGGCCACGTGATCGAATACGCGGGCGAGGCGGTGCGGGCGCTCGACATGGCGGGCCGCCTGACCGTCTGCAACATGTCGATCGAGGCGGGCGCGCGCGCCGGCATGATCGCGCCGGATGAAACCACCTTCGCCTATCTGCGCGGTCGCCCGCACGCCCCGCAGGGCCAGGCGTTCCAGGAAGCGGTCGCATGGTGGCGCACGCTGCCCTCCGACCCCGGCGCGCACTATGACCGCACCGTCGTGCTCGATGCCGCGGAGATCGCGCCGATGGTCACCTGGGGCACGAGCCCGGAGGCGGTCGTGCCGATCACCGGCAGCGTCCCCGACCCGGAGGCCGCGCCCGACGAGGCGCAACGCGCGCAGATGCGCCGGATGCTGGACTACATGGACCTGCGCCCCGGCCAGCGGATGCAGGACGTCGCGGTGGACGTGGTCTTCATCGGCTCCTGCACCAACAGCCGCATCGAGGATCTGCGCGCCGCCGCCGACGTGGTGCGCGGCAGGCGCGTGGCGGACGGCGTGCGCGCGATGGTCGTCCCGGGCTCCGGCCTCGTGAAGCAGGCCGCCGAACAGGAGGGGCTCGACCGCATCTTCCGCGAGGCGGGATTCGAGTGGCGCGAGGCGGGATGCTCGATGTGCCTCGGCATGAACCCGGACAAGCTCAAGCCGGGCCAGCGCTGCGCCAGCACGTCCAACCGCAACTTCGAGGGGCGTCAGGGGCCGGGCGGGCGGACCCACCTGCTCTCCCCCGCAATGGCCGCCGCCGCCGCGGTCACCGGCCGGCTTTCCGACGTGCGGGAGATAGCGGGGCGGGAGATGGCGTGATGGACAAGTTCACGACGCTGACCGCGGTCGCGGCGCCGCTGCCGCTGGCGAACGTCGATACCGACAAGATCATCCCGGCGCGCTTCCTCAAGACGATCAAGCGCAGCGGCCTCGGCGTGCACCTGTTCGACACGCTGCGCTATGACGCGGACGGGGCGGAGCGGCCGGACTTCGTGCTCAACCGCGAGCCCTATCGCGGGGCGCAGATCCTGATCGCGCACGAGAATTTCGGCTGCGGCAGCTCGCGCGAGCACGCGCCCTGGGCGCTGCTGGATTTCGGCATACGCTGCGTGATCGCGCCGGACTTCGCCGATATTTTCTACAACAACTGCTTCAAGAACGGCATCCTGCCGGTGCGCCTGCCGCGCGACGTGTGCGACGCGCTGATGGGCGATGCGGCGCTGGGCGGCAACGCGCGGCTGACGGTCGACCTGCAGCGTCAGGTCGTCGTGCGGCCGAACGGCGAGGAAATCGGCTTCGAGATCGATCCGTTCCGGCGGCACAGCCTGCTGGAAGGGCTCGACGACATCGGACAGACGCTGGCGCATGCCGCGTCGATCGACGGCTACGAGGCGGCGCGCGCCAAGGCCCGTCCCTGGCTTCCCGCAATCGACGCCGTCTGACCAGGAGAGTGTGACATGGCCGCCAACAAGAAGCTGCTGATCCTGCCGGGCGACGGCATCGGGCCGGAGGTGATGCGCGAGGTGCGCCGCGTCATCGACTGGATGGACCGCCGCCGCGGCATACGGTTCGAGATGACGGAGGATCTCGTCGGCGGCGCGGCGATCGACGCGCGCGGCACGCCGATCGCGCCGGAGACGGTGACGGCGGCGAAAGAGGCCGACGCGGTGCTGTTCGGCTCGGTCGGCGGCCCGAAATGGGACACGCTGGGCTGGGACATGCGCCCGGAGATCGCGATCCTGACGCTGCGCAAGGAACTCGACCTGTTCGCCAACCTGCGCCCCGCCGTGGTGCTCGATCCGCTGGTGGACGCGAGCACGCTGAAGCCGGACGTGGTGCGCGGGCTCGACCTCATGATCGTGCGCGAAAGCACCGGCGGCCTGTATTTCGGCGAGCCACGCGGCGTCGAGACGCTGCCGGACGGACAGCAGCGCGGCTTCGACACGGAATCCTACACGACGAACGAGATCGAACGCGTGGCGCGCCTGTCGTTCGAGCTGGCCCGCAAGCGCAAAAATCGTCTCGCCAGCGTCGAGAAGGCGAACGTGATGCAATCCGGCCTGTTCTGGCGCAAGACCGTCACGGCGCTGCACCAGCGCGAGTTCGCCGATGTCGAGCTGACGCACATGTACGCCGACAACTGCGCCATGCAGCTGGTGCGCAACCCGCGCCAGTTCGACGTCATCGTGACCAGCAACGTGTTCGGCGACCTGCTCTCCGATCTCGCGTCGATGCTGACCGGCAGCCTCGGCATGCTGCCTTCCGCGACGCTCGGCGCGGCCGACGGCACCGGGCGGCGGCACGCGCTCTATGAGCCGATTCATGGCAGCGCGCCCGACATCGCCGGCCGCGGCGTCGCCAATCCGCTGGCGCAGATCCTCAGCTTCGCCATGCTGCTCCGCTATTCGTTCGACATGGAGGAGGAGGCGGCGCTGGTGGAGAATGCCTGCACCCGCGTCCTGGCCAGCGGGCTGCGCACCGCCGACATCATGCAGACCGGCACCGCCAAGGTCGGCACCAGCGTGATGGGCGAGGCGATCCTGCGCGAACTGGACAAGGTGGCGGCCTGACGCGGGCCCGCTGATCCAGGCCCTTGCAGGCATCAGGCGCGCGGTCTATACGGCGCGCCTCGGCGGCGCCCGTAGCTCAATTGGATAGAGCACCAGACTACGGATCTGGGGGTTAGGAGTTCGAATCTTCTCGGGCGCGCCATCTTCTTCCATCCCGCCGCGCCGCCGCACGCAAACGCCCTGAGCCGGGGACCGACCGCGCATGCCGATCACCCGCGTTGATCTGCCGGACGACGCCCTCGTCGCCACGCTTCCCTCCCCCGACTACACGACCACCTATCCGCAAATCGACGGGCCGTACGAGCTGCCCTGGTGGGCGGTCGAGGCGGTGGAGGGCGCCTATGCGCAGCGCCGCTTCACCGGGCGGACGGTCCGCCTGTATCGCCTGCGCCGCGCCTTCGTCTGCGCCGAGGGGCTGGTGTTCAACGCCGACGGTCAGCTGTTCGCCCCGACCGCAGCGCAGTTCGGCGAGGACACGATCACCACGGCCCATCGCGCCGTGCAGCAGGCGCTGTTCGACCGCACGATCGAGGAACATGCCGGGCCCGCCGTGCTGTGCAAGCGGCCGACCGCCTACAACTACGGTCACTGGATGATCGACATGCTGCCGGGAGCGCATCTCGCGCAGGCGATGCTGCCCGATGACGTGCGCCGCGGCTTCGCCTGCCTGCTGCACCGCACGGGCGGCCACATGGACGGGGTGATGACGGAGACGCTGGGGCGGCTCGGGATCGGCCTGCCGCGGCTGTTCTGGACCGGCAACGCTCCCGTGCTGTGCCACGACCTATTTTTACTGGACGGCGTCTCGCAGCACGGCCGCTACATCACGCCGCACACCCTCGCCTGCCATGACCGCATCGCGCAGGGCGTCCAGGGGCGCGGCTGGACGCGGCTGTTCGTGACCCGCACCACCGGGCTCGGCCGCGTGCTGCGCAACGAGGCGGCACTCGCCGAGATGGCGGCGGCCGAGGGGTATTTCGTGTTCGACCCGGGCCGCGCGACGATCGCCGAGCAGATTGCCGCCTTCCGCGACGCGCGCAGCGTGATCGGCGCCATCGGCGCGGGGCTGACCAACATCCTGTACTGTGCGCCGGGCGCGAAGGTCACGCTGATGACCCCGCGCTCCATGCCCGACAGCTTCTACTGGCTCATCTGCGCCGTCCGCGGCCTCGTCTATCGCGACCTGCGCTGCCACGAGGTGGGGCCGGAGGCCGGGCCGGGCATGCCGCCCTGGATGCGCGACACCGAAATGGAGCCGGACCGTTTCCGCGCCGTCCTCGCCGCGCTCGGCTAGCTACGCCGGCCGGACCGGCGGCGGCCGGATAGGCGGCGGCCGGGCGGGCGGCGAT
>NZ_BANB01000222.1 GCF_000964365.1 Acidisphaera rubrifaciens HS-AP3
GCGAGCAGCAGGTTGGCCAGCGACGGGCGCGACAGCACCAGCCCCTGCCGCTTGCGGTCCTCGGGCGCGAGCACGATGCCGCGCGCGATGGCGGCACGCACGCCGTCCGGCCAGTCCACCGGGCGGCCGTCGAGTTCCAACCGCCCACCCGACGCGGGCTCCGCCCCCGCGATGGCGCGCAGCACCTCCGTCCGCCCCGCGCCGACAAGCCCGGCGATGCCGAGCACCTCGCCCGCGTGCAGGGTGAAGCCGATCCCCTCCGCGCGACCGGGCACATGCAGGTCCGCGACCGACAGCAGCGGCGGGCGCCCGGCCGTCGGGCGCCGCTCGCCGGGGGCGATGGTGACGTCGCCCAGCATCGCCTGCACCAGCGACTCCTTCGACCACGCCGCCGATGGCCGCGTCGCGACGAGCTGCCCGTCGCGCATGACGGAGACGCGGCCGCACAGGCGCAGCACCTCGTCGAGATCGTGGGAGATGAAGATGATCGACACGCCGCGCGCGACCAGCCGGCCGATCAGCGCATAAAGCCGGTCGCGCTCGAACGGGCCGAGCGGCGCGGTCGGCTCGTCCATGATCAGCACGCGGCGGTCGGCCAGCACCGCGCGCATGATCTCCAGCATCTGCTGGCTGGCGACCGACAGCGTGCCCGCGCGCACGTCGGGCGGGATCGACAGCCCCATCCAGGCCGACAGCTCGGCATAGCGCGCGCGCATCCGCCGCCGGTCGGTCAGGCCGAGACGCTGCGGCACCTCGCCGAGAAAGGCGTTCGACAGCGCCGTCATCTCCGGGATGATCGTCAGTTCCTGGTAGATGGCGGCGATGCCGGCGGCGCGCTGGTGGCGGGGATCGTCGAAGAACAGCGGCGCGCCGCCGACCTCGATCTCCCCGGTGTCGGGCCGGCTCGCGCCCGACAGCATGCGGATGAACGTGGACTTGCCGGCGCCGTTCGCGCCGACCAGCCCGTGCACCTCGCCCGTCAGCAGGTCGAAGTTGACGCCGCGCAGCGCCTGCACGCCCGGATAGCCCTTGCTGACGTGACGGACCCGGATCGCGACGGTCGACTCGGGCACCGGCTGCGCGGCGGCGGTCATCGACGGCCGCTCAGTAGTTCGGATGGTATTTGGCGGCGTTGTCCTTGGTGATGATCGGCGTGCCGGTCGTATCGACCACCTCCGGCATCAGCGCCTCGTCCACGTAGGCGTTGATGGGCTTGCCCTCGAGCGCCATGATCAGGGCGACCGCGCCGTAATACGCCTCCTGATACGGCAGCCAGGCATAGGTGAAAGTCCACTTGCCGGCGGCGACCTTCGCGACGCCGAGCTTGGTCGCCCCGCCCGAGAAGATCATCACGTCCTTGCCCGGCACCTTGCCGGCGGCGATCACCGCCTGCTCCACCCCGCGCGTCTCGTCGTCCCAGGGCGAGACGATCATGTTGATGTCGGGATGGGCGAGCAGCGCGTCCTGGATCTTCTTCAGCGCGATGCGCGGGTCGAAATTGCCGGGTTCGTCCACCACGACTTTGACATTGGGATACTTCGCCTCGGCTTTCTTGATGGCACCTTCCCAGTAGCCGAACAGGTCGGAGCCGACGAAGCCGCCCACCGCCGCGACCTTGCAGGTGCCTTTGCACATGGCGAAGGCGTGGTCCATGTAGTCGTAGAAATGCGCCGGCCCCTGCATCGTGAAGGTGGCGGCAAGGCCGGGCGTGTAGTCGGGATCACCGCACATGGCGATGTCGATCGACACCACCGGCTTGCCCGTCGGCTTGATCAGCCGCTTGTACAGGCCGCAGCCGGGCTGCGCCGCCGCCGGGCCGAACAGGTAGCCGTCGAACCCCTCGGTGACGGCGTCCTGCACCACCTTGGCCTGCGTCGCCGGGTTGAACTGGCCATCGAAGATCTTGAACGTGAAGCCGTATTTCGCCGCCGCCGCCTTCAGCCCGGCGAGCCGCGCGAGGCAGTAGGCATTGTCCACGCATTCGGTGAGGTAGCCGATGCGGTAATGCTTCGACGGCTTCACACCCGCCTTGTCGAACGCGACCACCGCAGCGGCGGCGGGCGAGATTTCCACCTTCTCCGCCTGCGCGGCCGGGGCACGCAGCCCGAGCAGCAACAGGCCGGCGGCAAGCACGCCGAGGTGGCGGCGCAGGACAGGCGTGGACATGAGGAACGGCATGCGTCTCTCCGGAACGAGGGTACGGGTGCGGGACCGGTCGGGACGCGCTACGGTGCGCGGCCATGGTGGCAGGCACGGTCGAGCGTGACCGTATGCACGTCATGCGCCAAAGCGGGCAGAGCTGAACAAGTCATCAGCATTCTTCGCCGCCTTCACGCATGTTTCGCATACGACGCAGCTACAGAGGAAGCGCATGCCGAGTAAACGAGCAATTCCAGAAACAGGCTTTCGGAAAATCCGAACGATATATGCTCAACCAAACGGCATGAATGCCTAGTTTCCTCTCATGATCCGGGCGGGGAAATACCTGCCGCCGGTGCGCACGCCCGGCGAACGCTTCGCCGGCGGCGTGACGCTGCGCCAGATCCGCTATTTCATCGCCGTCGCGGAGACGGGAAAGATCAGCGCCGCCGCCGCCATGGTCGGCATCTCGCCCTCCGCCGTGACCGACGCGGTGGCGGAACTGGAGGCGCTGGCCGGCACGGCGCTGTTCCGCCGCCATCCGCGCGGCCTGGAACTTACCGTCGAGGGGCGCCGCCTGCTCGCCCACGGCCGCACCATCCTCTCGGCCGTCGAACGCGCCGGGCTCGCGATCGGGCGCGCCGACAGCGTCATGGCCGGCGAGATCACGCTGGCGGTCACGATCACCGTGAACGGCTACTTCCTCGCACCCTTCCTCGCCCGCTTCCGGGATACCTTCCCCAATATCGAGGTGCGCATCGTCGAAGCCTAACGCCCGGCGATCGAGGCGGGGCTGATCGCGGGCGATTACGACCTCGCGCTGATGCTGGTCTCCAACCTGGAGAACCGGCAGGCGCTGCTGAGCCACATCATGGTGCATTCGACGCGGCGGCTCTGGCTGCCGCACCGCCACCGGCTGATGCGCCAGGACATCATCACGCTGCACGACGTCGCCCGCGAGCCCTACATCCAGTTGCTGATCGACGACGCGCCCGACTCCACGGCGGCGTACTGGCGCGCCCACGACGCCGCCCCGCGCATCACGGTGCGCACGCAGTCGGTGGAGGCGGTGCGCAGCCTGATCGCCCATGGCCACGGCGTGACCATCCTGTCCGACATGATGTACCGGCCCTGGTCGCTGGAGGGCGACCGCATCGAGGTGCGCGAGATCGCGGCGACCATCCCGGCGCTGACCACCGGCATCGTCTGGCCGCGCCTGCGCGCGCTCAGCTCGGAATCGCGCGCCTTCGTCGATTTCTGCCGGCTGGAGAGCACCGGCACCCTGCCGGAGGCGCGGCGCGCGATGCCGACCGAGCGCGAGTAGCCGACGAGTCCCCACGCCGCCTCTTGTCTGGCACGTCGCTTGCCAACGATCGGGTCCAATCAACCAACGAGAGAGCGCACATGTCCGCAGCCGTGGCCGACACCCGCGCACCCGTCGCACCCGACGCCGCCCCCCACCGCCTCGGGACCGGGGCCTATGCCTGGCATGTCGCGCCGGGCCATGCCGACCTGTCGATGCCGCCCGCGCCGCCGCTGCGCGCGACGATCGCGGCGGAGCCGCAGACCATCACCGTCGATCTCCGCCGCGCCGCC
>NZ_BANB01000221.1 GCF_000964365.1 Acidisphaera rubrifaciens HS-AP3
CGCCATCACCTTCGGCCTTGGCACCCATGTCTGGAACGAGGAGCTGATCCTCCAGCGCTATGAATTGCTGTTCGAGGCCGGGCTGGTCGCGGAATCCGGGGCGCCGGATGCCGGGTGCCCGGGGCCGGAGGTCGCGGGGCTGGCGATGCGCCATGACCATCGCCGCATCCTCGCCACCGGCATCGCCCGGCTGCGCGCCAAGATCAAATACCGCCCCGTGGTGTTCGAGCTGATGCCCGACAGCTTCACCCTTCTGCAGCTGCAGCGGGTGTTCGAGGCGGTGGCCGGACGCCTGCTGCACAAGCAGAACTTCCGCCGGCTGATCGCGCAGCAGGAGCTGGTGGAGGAGACGGGCGAGGTGACGACGGAGACCGGCGGCCGCCCCGCGCGCCTCGTGCGGTTCCGCACCGCGGTGCTGGCCGAACGCGCCGTCGCCGGCAGCAAGCTGCCGCTGGCCCGCAGCCGCTGAACCCTGCACGGCCGCGCCGGCCCCGCCCCGGCCCGGCTCTTGACAGACCTTATACTCAGACCAAGCATAAGTCGGCGGGCAATGTCGCCCGCTAAATGCTCCAATCGAGCATAAGGAGCCGCCATGGTGTCGTCCGAGGTTCTGGACCGGGTGCAGCCCGTCTATGCGCGGCTGCGCCATGCGATCCCGCCGCTGGAGTGGCCGGTCTTCGCCGAGGACGTGGATGCCATTCTGCGACTGAAGCGCGAACGCGACGCCGTCATCCTTGCCCACAACTACCAGACGCCGGAAATTTTCCACGGCGTCGCCGACATCGTGGGCGACAGCCTCGCGCTCGCCCGTGAGGCGGCGCGCACGGATGCGCGCGTCATCGTGCTCGCGGGTGTGCACTTCATGGCGGAGACGGCGAAGCTGCTCAACCCGGACCGCACCGTGCTCATCCCCGATCCGGCCGCCGGCTGCTCGCTCGCCGACAGCATCACGCCCGCCGACATGCGGCTGCTGCGCGCCCGCTATCCGGGCGTGCCGATCGTGACGTATGTCAATACCTCGGCGGCGGTGAAGGCGGAGAGCGACATCTGCTGCACGTCCGGCAATGCCCGCCGCGTCGTCGAATCGCTCGGCGTGGCACGCGTGCTGATGGTCCCCGACGAATACCTCGCGCGCAACGTCGCGGCGACGACGGACGTGGAGGTGATCGCCTGGCGCGGCCATTGCGAGGTGCACGAGCGCTTCACCGCGGCCGAGGTGGCCGCCCTGCGCGAGGACCACCCCGGCCTCGTCGTGCTCGCGCATCCCGAATGTCCGCCCGACGTGGTTGCCGTGGCGGATTTCGCCGGCTCGACGGCGGCGATGTGCGACTATGTCGACGCGCACCGGCCGGCGCGCGTGGTGCTGCTCACCGAATGTTCGATGAGCGACAACGTCGCCGCCCGCCATCCGGATATCGACTTCGTGCGCCCCTGCAACCTGTGCCCGCACATGAAGCGCATCACGCTGGCCAACATACGCGCCGCGCTGGAGACGATGCGCCACCCGGTCGAGATAGATCCAGACATCGCGGTCCGCGCGCGGCGCGCGGTCGAGCGGATGCTGGCCGTCGCATGAGCGCCGTGATGCTCGGGGACGGCGCGCCGGTGCACGCGGTCGACGATCAGGACCCGCCAGCCCCCC
>NZ_BANB01000220.1 GCF_000964365.1 Acidisphaera rubrifaciens HS-AP3
GGGCGGGCGACGCGGCGGCGTTCGAGCGGGGGCGGCCGTCATCGGTCGCGCGCGCGCTGGCCGCCGTGGGCGACCGGTGGAGCTTTCTCGTGCTGCGCGAGGCGTTTTTCGGCGTGCGGCGGTTCGATGCGCTGCTCGACGGGCTCGGCATCGCGCCGAACGTGCTGGCCGACCGGCTGGCGCGGCTGGTGGCCGAGGGGCTGCTGGCGCGGGCACCGGACGCGGCGGGGGCGGCGCGTCACGAGTACCGGCTGACGGCGATGGGGCGCGCGCTTTATCTGCCGATGATCCACATGCTGCGCTGGGGCGACCGGTGGCTCGCGCCGGACGGGCCGCCGCTGATCCTCACGCATCGGAGCTGCGGCTGCGATTTCGTGCCGCTGCTGGTCTGCGACGGGTGCGGCGCGCCGCTGCACGCGCACGACATGCGCTATCGGCTGCGTTACCCGAACCCGCGTCCGGAGGCGCCGCCCGCCCTGCTGGACTGAGCGGCGTCATGCCTGTTCGTTCATGGCGGCAGCCGCAAATACTATTACCGCGCCGTCCGCGCGCCCCCTAGCGTCGCCCCGGACAGACGACGCCGGCGCACGGCGCGACGGGAGGGACGATGCGGCGACGCTTCGAGCGGATGAGGATGCGCGCATGAGCCTGCCGCTCGCGGGCGTGCGCGTGCTCGATCTGACGCGGGCGCTGGCGGGGCCGTTCGCCACCATGACGCTCGCCGACCTGGGCTGCGAGGTGGTCAAGGTCGAGCCGGCGGGCGGCGACATGACGCGCGGCTGGGGGCCGTTCGACGCGGACGGGGAGAGCCTGTATTTCCAGAGCACCAACCGGGGCAAGCGCAGCATCGCGATTGACCTGCGCGACGCGCGGGGGCGGGCGCTGCTGCACGACATGGCGCTGCGCGCGGACGTGCTGGTGGAGAACTTCCGCCCCGGCGTGCTGCACGAGTTGGGGCTCGACTATCCGGCGCTCTCGGCGCGCAATCCCGGGCTGATCGTGGCGAGCATCAGCGGCTATGGCCGTGGCGGCCCGTATGAGGACTGGCCCGGCTTCGATCAGATCGCGCAGGGCATGTCGGGGCTGATGAGCCTGAACGGCGACGCGGCGACGGGGCCGCTGCGCGTGGGCATCCCGATCGGCGATCTGGTGGCCGGCCTGTGGCTGACCATCGGCGTGGTGGCGGCGCTGGCGGAGCGGGCGCGCACCGGGCGCGGGCGGCTGGTGGAGACGTCGCTGCTGGGCGGGCTGACCGGGCTGATGACGTTTCAGGCGCAACGGTATCTCTCGCTCGGCGAGGTGCCGGCGGCGCAGGGCAACGACCATCCGCTGATCTGCCCCTATGGCGTGTTCGAGGCGGCGGACGGCCCGTTCAACATCGCCGCCGCGACCGAGGCGATGTGGCAGACGCTGTGCCGCGTGCTGGATCGGCCGGAACTGCTGGAAAATCCAGACTATGCCGACAACGCCGCGCGGATGCGCAACCGCGGCGCCCTGCGCGAGGCGCTGTGCGAGGCGATGCGCGACCGCACGCGGGCGGAGCTGACGCGCACGCTGATCGCGGCAGGGGTGCCGGCGGGGCCGATCCTGCGCATGGACGAGGTGTTCACCGATCCGCACGTGCTGGCGAGCGGGCTGGTGGCCGAGATCGCGCGGGCCGGGCGGGCGCCGCTGCGTCAGGCGGCGATGCCGGTGCGGTTCGGCCCCGATGCCGCGCCGGACCAAGCGGTGCCGCCGCCGGCGCTGGGCGGGGACACGCGGGCGGTGCTGGCCGGGTTCGGCTTCGACGCCGACGCGGTGGGCGCGCTGCTCGCCGCCGGGGTGGTGCGCGCGCCGGCAGGGGGGACGCGGACATGAATACAGGCGAGGGCCTGACGCGGCGGCGGCTGCTGGGCGCCGCCGGGACGGCGGCGCTGTTGCCGGCGGTGATCCGTCCGGCGCGGGCGGCGACGCCGGTGCGGATCGGCGTGCTGAACGATCAGTCCGGCCTGTATGCCGATCTGGGCGGACCGGGCTCCGTCGTCGCGGCGCATATGGCGGTGGCGGATGCGGGCGGGTCGGTCGCCGGGCGGCCGGTGGAGATCCTGGTCGGCGACCATCAGAACAAGGCCGATATCGGCGCGGCGATCGCGCGCAAATGGTTCGACGTGGACGCGGCGGGCATGGCGATCGGCTTCGACAATTCCTCCGTGGCACTGGCGGTGGAGCGCGTCGCGGCCGAGCATGACCGGGTCGCGATCGGCACGGCGGTGGGGTCGGTTGATTTCACCGGACGCGACTGCACGCCGACCGCCGCATCCTGGCTGTATGACAGCTACGCGCTGACCACCAGCCTCGCGCAGGCGCTGGTCGCGGCGGGGCGGGATACGTGGTTCTTCGTCACCGTTGATTACGCCTTCGGTCATTCGATGGAGCATGACGCGCGGGCGGCGGTGATCGCGCATGGCGGGCGCGTGCTGGGCAGCGTGCGCCATCCGCTGGGCACGGCGGATTTCAGCTCCTACCTGGTGCAGGCGCAGGCGTCGGGGGCGAAGGTGGTGGCGTTCGCCAATGGCGGCGGCGACCTGATCAACGCGATGAAGCAGGCGGCGGAGTTCGGCCTGCCGCAGTCCGGCGTGACGATGGCGGCGATGCTGCTGTTCGTCAGCGACGTGCACAGCCTCGGCCTGCACGCGGCGCAGGGGCTGACCTTCGTCACCGCCTTCTACTGGGACCGCGATCCGGCGGCGCGGGCGTGGTCGGAGCGGTTCATGAAGCGGTTCGGCCGGATGCCGACGATGGCGCAGGCGGGCGTCTATTCCGCGACGCGGCATTACCTGCGCGCGCTGGCCGCCGGACCCGACGATGGCGGGCGTGCGGTGATGGCGCGGATGCGGGCGGCGGCGGTGGACGATTTCTATGTCCATGACGGGACGATCCGCGCGGACGGGCGGCTGATGCATCCGATGTATCTGATGCAGGTCAAGACGCCGCAGGAGTCGAAGGGACCGTGGGACTACTATAGGCTGCGCGCGACGATACCGGCGGACCGGGCGTTCCGGCCGCTGTCGGCGAGCGACTGCCCATTGGTGCGCGGCTGACCGGGCGCGGCCATCATCGACACAACGACGGACGGAGAGCGAGAGCATGGACCTTGGCCTGCGCGGCAAGCGCGCCCTGGTGACGGGCGCGAGCAAGGGGATCGGCCGGGCGACGGCGGAGGTGCTGGCCGGGGAGGGCTGCGGCCTCGTGCTCGCCGCGCGCGGGCGCGAGACGCTGGAGGCGCTGGCGGCGTCGCTGCGGGCGGCGCACCCGGGCCTGCCGGTCGATATCCATGTCTGCGACCTGTCGCGCACGGCGGAACAGGACGCGCTGTGCGCCGCGTGGCCGGACGTGGACATCTTGGTCAACAACGCCGGGGCGAACCCGCCGGGCACGCTGGATGCGATCGACGACGCGACGTGGCGGGCGGCGTGGGAGCTGAAGGTGTTCGGCTTCATCAACGTCACGCGCGGGCTGCATGCGCGCATGGCGGCGCGCGGGCGGGGGGTGATCGTCAACATCATCGGCGCGGCCGGGGAGCGGATGAACGCCGGCTATATCGTCGGCAGCACGGGCAACGCCGCGCTGATGGCGTTCAGCCGCGCCCTGGGCGCCGCGGCCCCGGACCGCGGCATACGGGTGGTCGGCATCAATCCGGGGCTGGTCGCGACCGACCGGGCACAGATGCTGGTGCGCCGCTGGGCGGAGGCGGAGTTCGGCGATCCGGAGCGCTGGGCCGAGCTGCCGCAGGTCCGCGCGCTGCCGTTCGGCCGCATGGCCGAGGCGCGCGAGGTGGGCGAGCTGGCGGCGTTCCTGGCGTCCGACCGCGCCGGCTATATCAGCGGCACGGTGGTGACGATCGACGGCGGGGCGGTCAACCGGCACGGCTGAGGCTCCGGGGGCGGCTGGCTGGGTCGCCCCCCTGGGTCGCCCCCCTGGGTCGCCCCGCTGCACGGCGGTTGCGCGGGGCGCGGCGTGGGGTAGGGTCACCCCCGGGGCCTGCGCCCGGGGGACGCCGATGCTCGACCTGCGGCCGCTGCGCCACTTCATCAACATCGTCGATCTCGGCTCGCTGTCGCGGGCGGCGGAGTTCGCGGGGATCGCGCAGCCGGCGCTGAGCCATCAGGTGGCGGCGCTGGAGGCCGAGCTTGGCGTGCGTCTGCTGCACCGCACGCCGCAGGGCACGACGCCGACCGAGGCGGGGCGGACGCTGTACCGCTATGCCCGCGCGCTGCTGCGCCAGCTGGACGAGACGCGGCGCGCGGTGCGGGACGCGGACGGGGTGCTGTCCGGTCAGGTGTCGATCGGGCTGTCGGTGACGACGGCGGAGATATTGTGCGTGCCGCTGCTGGCGGCGCTGCGGCAGGCGCATCCGGCGATCCGGCCGGAGATCACGGCGCTGCCGAACCGGCTGGTGCGCGAATTGCTGGTCAACGGGCGGCTCGACATCGCGCTGCTGTTCGACCAGCCGACGGTCAAGGGCATCACGGCGGAGCGGCTGGCGGCCGAGGAGCAGTATTTCATCGTGGCCCCCGCCGCCGCGCGCGCCGCCGCGATGGCGCCGGTGCCGTTCGCCGAACTGGGTCGCCACGACCTGATCCTGCCGTGCCGGCCGCACGGCATACGGGTGGCGCTGGAGACGATCCTGCTGCGCGAGGGGATCGGCTATACGGTTGCCGTGGAAATCGACTCGCCGCCGAGCCTGCTGGAGGCGGTGGGCAGCGGCCTGGGCGCGAGCGTCATGCCGTGGGCGGCGCTGCACCGCCACGCGGCGTCCGGCCGGCTGTCCGTACATCCGTTCGAGGGCGGGCTGTCGCGGGAGGTAATGCTGTGCAGCAGCGACGCGAGCGCGCCGTCGGACGCGGCGGATGCGTGCCGCCGGCTGATCCAGGACGTGATCCGCGATCTGGTCGCGGGCGGCGCGTGGCGGGGGCTGCGGCTGCTGTAGCCGTGCCATGAGCAACAACGCATAGCGTCAAGCCTAACTCGTATTTCCCTATCGTATCATCGGCAGCTACGACTCGATCCCCGCGCCGGGCCGTGCGCGCGCGATGCGCGACGGAGGAAAACAAGGCGCGGTTGGGGAGGGTGTTTGATGCGGATGCGAAGACATCTCGGTCTGGCGCTCGGCGCGGCGGCGCTGCTGGCGCTCGGCCTCGGCGGGGCGCGGGCGGGCGACGGCGACTGGGCGAGCTATGGCCACGACCAGTCGAACACGCGCTTCAGCCCGCTCGATCAGATCAGCACGTCGAACGTCAAGGATTTGCGGGTCGCGTGGGCATTCCCGCTCGGCGTGCTGGAGGGGCAAGAATCGACGCCGCTGGTGATCGGCGACACGATGTACGTCACCTCGCCGCGCGGGCCGAAATACGTCTATGCGCTGGACGCGCGCGACGGCACGATCCGCTGGAAATACGCGCCGGAGATGCCGGCCGACGTGTCCGCCGCCGTCTGCTGCGGCTCGGTCAACCGCGGTGCCGCCTATGCCGACGGGCGGCTGTTCGTCAGCCGGCTCGACGGGTACCTGGTGGCGCTGGATGCCAAGACGGGCAAGCAGCTCTGGAAGACCAAGGTTTCCGACTACAAGAAGGGCGACGACATGACGTCGCCGCCGACCATCGTGAAGAACCTGGTGGTCACCGGCTATGCCGGCGGCGAATATGCGACGCGCGGGTCGATCACCGCGTTCGACCAGGCGACCGGCAAGGAAGTCTGGCGCACCTATACGACGCCCGCGCCGGGCGAGAAGGGCAGCGAGACCTGGCCGTCGACCGAGACGGCGCTGCATGGCGGCGGCGATGCGTGGCTGGTCGGCTCGTACGATCCGAAACTGAACCTGATCTACTACGGCACCAGCAACCCGGCGCCGTGGGCGGCGGGGCAGCGCGGGCCGGACAGCAGCAATTACGGGCGCAATACGAATCTGTACACCTCGTCCACGCTCGCGCTGGACGGCGATACCGGAAAGATCGTCTGGTACTACCAGCAGACGCCCTATGACGCCTGGGACTATGACGGGGTGAACGAAAAGGTGCTGGTCGATCTCACGGTCGACGGCAAGAGCGTGCCGGCGCTGATGACGGCCGACCGCAACGGGTATTTCTACGTCCTCGACCGGCGCAACGGCCATCTGCTGTCGGCCGATCCGTTCGTGCACATGACGTGGTCAAAGGGCATCGCCGAGGACGGACGGCCGATCGAGGTCGCGGGCCACCGGCCGATGATCGACAAATGGGCGCGCGACCTGTGCCCGAGCTTCTACGGCGGCAAGAACTTCCCGCCGACATCGTATGATCCGCAGACCAAGCTGAGCTACGTGCCGACGTTCAACCTGTGTATGGACGAGGTCGGGCATAAGGTGGCGGTGCCGCGCGAGGGGCTGTTCTATCTCGGGACGGAGTTCAACTGCTGCTATGCCGGTCCGGGCGGCAACGGGGGCGAGTTCATCGCCTGGGACCCGGTCGAGAAGAAGAAGGTCTGGGGCATCAAGGAGGACATGCCGTTCGTCGGCGGCGCGCTGAGCACCGCGGGCGGGCTGGTGTTCTACGGCAACATGCAGGGCGTGTTCAAAGCGGTGGATGCCAAGGACGGGCACGTGCTGTGGTCGTTCCCCACCGGGTCGGGCATCTCGCAGGGCGCGATCACCTATGAGGTGGACGGGCGGCAATATGTCGCCGCGCTGTCCGGTCGTCTGGTGGGACCGCCGGGCTTTGCCGGCGCGCTGGGGGCGAAGATTTCCGCCGCCGTGCCGGAAGGGGCGACGATGTTCGTCTTCGCCCTGCCGGCGAAGTAGGGCCGCGTCGTCCCGGGCAGCGGCGCGCCCCCCGCGTGCCGCTGCCCTCCTTTTTTCGTTCGTGTCAGATGCCGGGACGTTCGCATGCGACGACTCTGTTTTCCCGCCGCGCTGCTGCTGCCGGCGGCGATTCTGCTCGGCGCCGCCGAGGTGGTCCGCAACCCGTACGAGGGCAACGTCGCCGCCGCCGCCGCGGGTCATAAGCTGTTCAACGAGACCTGCGCCCATTGCCATGGGCCGGACGCGGTGACGGGTCTGCCGGAGCGCAACCTGCGGCATCTGCGGCTGCGCTACGGCGACGACATGGCGCAGGTGTTCCACACGACGGTCGAGAACGGGCGGCCCGACAAGGGCATGCCGACCTGGGGCGGCGCGCTGCCGGAGACGACGATCTGGAAGATCTATACCTGGCTGGAGACGGTGCAGGCGAGCGACGACTGACCGCGCCGGATCGTTTCAGTCGTCGAGGATCGCGACGGCGCGCGTCCACCCGGCCGACGCCGCGCGCAGCTTCACCGGGAAGCACGCCACCATGAAGCCGTCCGGCGGCAGCGTCTCCAGCGCGTGCAGCTTCTCCAGATGGCAGTAGCCGATATGCCGCCCGGCCTTGTGCCCCTCCCAGATCAGGGAGGCATCGCCGGTCTCCGAATAGCGGCGCGCGGTGTGGACGAAGGGCGCGTCCCAGCTCCACGCATCGGTGCCGGTGAGGCGCACGCCGCGTTCCAGCAGATACATCGTCGCCGCATACCCCATGCCGCAGCCGCTCGGCACGTAGTCGGGCGTGCCGTAGCGCGCCGCGGCGGCGGTGTTGACGAGCACGATCTCCAGCGGGCGCAAGGTGTGGCCGATGCGCGCGAGTTCGGCCGCGACGTCGTCGGGCGTCGCCACGTAGCCGTCCGGGAAGTGGCGGAAGTCGAGCTTCACGCCGGGCTGGAAGCACCAGTCGAGCGGCACCTCGTCGATGGTCCAGCTACGCTCGCCGTGGTTCATCGTCGGGTGGAAGTGCCAGGGCGCGTCGAGATGCGTGCCGTTATGGGTGGACAGGTCCACCTGCTCGACCGCCCAGCCCTGCCCGTCGGGCAGGTCCTCGGGCCGCAGCCCGGGGAAGTAGCCGGCGATCTGTGGCGCCGTCTGCGCATGCCCCGCGTAGGTGATGCGCGGGCCGGGGCCGAGATCGGCGGGCACGTCGTTTTCCAGCGCGACGGAGAGGTCGATGATGCGGCGCGGCATGGGGCAGTCCTCGGCGTGATCGCGGGTCAGGCGGCGGCGGTGTCGGAGGCGCTGTCGGGCGCGGGCCAGCGTCCGGCCTCGGCCTGGGCGATGAACTCGGCGAGCAGGGCGTTGAAGGCGGCCGGCTCCTCCAGGTTCAGGGTGTGGCCGGTCTGCGGCAGGATCGCGAGGCCGGCGCGCGGCAGGGTGCGCTTGAGGAACAGCGAGGGCAGCAGACAGGGCAGGTCCTCGTCGCCGCACATGATGAGCGCCGGGAGATCGACGCGGCGCAGCGCGTCCTCCAGCTCGTACAGCGATGGGCGTTGGCCCTGCACGCGGCGCATCGTGTTGGCGGCGCCGACATCGCTGTGGCAGGCGAGGCGGGCGATGAAGTCGCGCCAGCCGCGCGGGTCCTTGGCGCGGAAGGTCAGGCGGCCCGGCCCCGCGCCGTAGACATGGGCATGGGCGCGGGCGCCCACGCGCTCGAAGGCATCGGCCGTCTCCTGCGCGCCGGCGCGGAAGGCCGCCCGCTCCGACAAATCGCTGCCGTAGCCGGCGCCGGCGATGGTGAGCGAGCGGGCGCGGCCGGGATGGGTGATGCCGAAATGCACGGTCGCGTAGCCGCCCATCGACAGGCCGACGACGTGGGCGCGGTCGATGCCGAGTGCGTCGAGCACGGCGCGCGCGTCGTCCACGGCGATCGCCTGGCTGTAGCGGTCGGGGTCCGCCGGGATGTCGGAGGGCGGATAGCCGCGCGCCGAATAGGCGATGCAGCGGTGGCGGCGGCTGAAGAAGCGCATCTGCGGCTCCCACGCCGCGTAGCTGCCGGCGAATTCGTGGATGAACAGGATGGGTGTGCCGCCGCCCGCTTCCTCCACATAGAGCCGCGTGCCGTCCGCCGCGCTGACATACATGCCGTGCCGTCCCCATGCCGTGACGCGGCAAGTCTGCGCCGGCATGCGGCGGGGCGGAAGTGCGTCGGGCCAGGGTTGCGCATGCAACGCGGCGGCGCGCGGCGCGCTGTTGCTGGACCCGTCCGCTTTGCGCAACGCGACGATGTGCGCATATGAGGATGCAACGGGAAGTCACCGCGCGCCGCCGGCTGCACGCGCGGGTCGCGACGGAGGGATCTTGCTGTACGCCGCTCGTTCGCACTGCACCGCAGCATGAGGCTCGCTGCGCTGGTGCTCGGCTATCGCGCGCCGCAGGTGCTCGCCGCGGCGCTGCCGGTCCTGGAGCGGGCCGGGTTCGACGTTTTCCTGCATGTCGACGCCAAGGCCGACCTAGGCGCGTATCTGCGCGCGCTGGGGCCGGCGGGGGCGGTGTGTCAGGTGACATCCGACCGGGTGGGGGTGTTCTGGGGCGGGTTCTCGATGATGCGCGCGGAACTGGCGCTGCTGCAGGCGGCCTATCGCCGGCAGCGCTATGACCGGCTGGTGCTGCTGTCCGATGATTGTTTCCCGCTGCTCGGCCCGGTTGCGCTGCGCCGTTTTATGACAGACGACATCGAGCGCATCTCGTTGCGGCGTCTCGAGGCGGGTGATCCGTTCCTGGCACGCTACCAGGGGTTTTACTGCTTTGATCACGAGGCTTTGACATTGCTGCCGCGGCCGATCGAGGCGTCGGCGCTGGACACGGACGCGGTCGACCTGATCGCGGGCGCGGCGGCGCTGATGAAGCGGGGCAAGAAGCCGATCCCGATTTTCTATGCCTCGCAATGGTGGGCGCTGACCGGGGTCGCGGCCGACCGGGTGCTGGAGGTCTGGCGGTCCGATGCGTGGCTGGTGGACTCGTTCCGCTATGCCGCCGTGCCCGACGAGATCATGATTTCGACAATTATCGGCAATTTCGCGGCCGATCGGCCCGTCTGCAACAGCCCGGTGCTGGTGGACTGGAGCCGCGAACCACGCCCCTATGTGTTCGCCGGGCCGACCGAGGCGGCGGCGATCGCGGAGCCGCATCACGCTTTCGCGCGCAAGCTGCGGGCCGACGCGGGGCCCGATTTATTGGCGTGGCAAGCGCGTTTGCTGGCCGCCGGCTGACTCAAGCGGGCGGTCGGATGCCGCCGGCGGGGGGCGGGACACGGGGTACCCCGTACGACCTAGTCTTATACCCCGTTCGGCCTACGTCTGATTCACAGTTGTATAACTCCAACGTGGTTTTTACGTTCTGCTGATGGTTGTAGGCACCGGTGTCGGTGCTCCCCACCGGACGCTGAACCGCCACACGGAGTGCGCCGTCGTCATGCCGATACCCTTTCTGCGTCCTACGCCCTGCCGGTTGAGCGGGTTGGCGGACGGGCTGCGGGAGATCGAGGACTCCGGCACGTTTTCCAATTTCGGCCCGGTGAATACCCGGTTCGAGGCGCGGCTGCTGGCCGAGCGCTTCGAGGGCACCGGCAGCGTCCTGACCGTCAACAACGCGACCATCGGCCTGATGATGGCGATACGCGCGGCGGTCGGCGCCGATCCGTCCGGCACACGCCGGTATGCGTTGATGCCATCCTTCACCTTTGCCGCCACCGCCCATGCGGCGATCTGGTGCGGCCTGACGCCGCTGTTCTGCGACATCGATCCCGACACCTGGATGCCGTGCCTGGAGTCGCTGGAGCGGCTGCTGCACCTGTATCGCGACCAGATCGCGGTGATGGTCCCCTGCGCCACCTTCGGCGCCAATCTCGACCTCAGGGCCTATGCGCGGCTGTCGGCGCAGTGGGGCATCCCGGTGGTGGTCGACGCGGCCGCCTCGCTCGGCGCGCTCGATCCGGACGGGCGGCCTTTCGCCGCCGGGGCGCCGTTCCCGGTGGTGTTCTCGATGCACGCGACCAAGACCTTCGCGGTCGGCGAGGGCGGGTTCGTCTATGCCGACGATCCGGCGCTGGTCGCCACGCTGCGCGAGATGGCCAATTTCGGCTTCGGCCAGCCGCGCAGCGCGACGATGCTGGGCATCAACGGCAAGCTGAGCGAGGTGATGGCGCTGCTCGCGCTCGCCAAGCTCGATGAGTTTGACGCGGTCTTGCAGCGTCGCGGGCAGCTGGAGGCGCTGTATCGCGCGCAGTTGCCGGGCTGGACGTTCCAGGCGGCGACCGGGCTGCGCCACGCGGCGCCCTTTGTCGCGGTGCTGCCGCCCGCGCATGTGGCGCGCACCACCGCGCGCGAGGCGCTGTCGCGCCGGGAGATCGGATCGGGCGCCTATTTCAGTCCGCATCTTGCCGAGCAGCCGTATTTTCAGTCGACCGCGGTCGCCGGCGCGTTGCGCCACACCGCGGCGGTCGCGCGGCGCATCGTCGCCTTGCCGATCGCCGACACGATGACGGAGGCCGAAGTGGCCGAGGTCTGTGACGTGCTGCACGCGGTCGAGGCGGCGGCGCCAACGCGCGGCATGCGGCCGGCGGCGGCGCTCGCGGGCGCAGTGAATTAGCGATTGGTGGCGAAAATGGGAACGTTGAAACAACGTTGGCTTGAGCGTCTGCGGCGGATGCGGCAGGAGCCGGCCGAATGGGACGCGCCGCCTGTCGAGGCGGCCGGGGCGGGTGCCCCGGAGGCGGCGCCGTATGGTGCCGTGCGGGTCGAGCCGATTTTGGTCGAGCCCGCGGTGATCGAGGAAGTCCGGGTCGGCGAGATGCGCGAGCCGGCGTTCGCCGCGCCCGCCGAGATGGCGGCGCCGCACGTGGTCGCCTATGCCGCGGCGGACGCCGACGCCGACGCCGACGCGGAGGTCGAGGGCGCGGCCGATGCCGACGCTGATGCCGACACTGACATCGGTGGCGAGGTGGCTGCGCGGCCGGCGGAGCCGCCGCCGACGCCGCGCTATGCGGTGCTGTTCATCACCTATGTCTGGGACGATTTCGTGGAGCGCCGGTATCAGGCGCTGTGCCAGCGGGTGGGCGCGGGGGACGTGTACGTGTTCCTCGACGTCAGCCACGGCGATCCCGGGCCGGTGAATCACCCGCGCGTCCTGCGCGTGTCCGACGACATGCTGGTGGCGCTTGGTCTCGCGCCGCTCGGGATGCGGTCGGTCGTATGGCACAACGGCGACTATCCGATGTACTACCTGTTCCGTAACGCGCCGCGATACGACTACTACGTGCGCGTCGAGTACGACGCCGCGATCAACACCGATGTCGACGCGCTGCTGGCGCAGGCGGCAGCCGAAGGGCTGGATTACATCGCCGAGCCGATCGATGAAGGCACGGCGCCGTGGTATTGGTCGGCGACCTGCGCCGATCATTACAAGCCGCACGAGCTGCAGCCGGATTTCATCGCGGTATCCGTCTATTCGGCCGCCGCCGTGGCGCATCTGTTCGACGCGCGCCGCCGCCATACCCTTGCCTATGACGCCGAGCGTCCGACCGCCTGGCCGCTGTCGGAAGGTTTCGTCGGGTCGGAGATGCGGCGCAGCGGGTTGCGGCTCGGCGCCTTCTCCAGCTTCGGCGGCGTCGATCACTTCAAGCCCTGGCCGCCGGTGCGCGAGACGGAGCTGTCGGACGGGCTGGACGCGGTGGTGGTGCATCCCGTGCTCGACGGCGCCCGTTACGCGCAGTCGCTGATCGAGGGTCATCCGACGCCCGAGGATGTCGTGCTCGAGGACGATGTCACCCTCGAGCGGTTGCGGGATTTCCCGGTCGGCACCTATGCGCCGGCGTTGCTGCGCCGGCTGTCCCAGCTGGGGCGCGAGGACGTGATCGACCAGCTGGTGCCGATCCTGTTCCCGACGCCGGAGACGTGGCCCGAGGTGTCGCGCGGCAAGCCGGCGCGGCAAAGCTCGCTGTCGCGATGGTCGGCGGGGGCGGACATCGCCGCCGATGCCGGGCGGGCGGTCAACGGACGCATCACCGGCGGCTATGCGTTCCACACGGAGTACGAGGACGATCCGTGGTGGATGGTCGATCTGCAGACGCTGTACGACCTGCGCGAGATACGCATCTACAACCGACTCGGGCATCGCGACCGCGCGGCGGGGGCAGTGATCGAGGTGTCGCGCGACGGGCGGGATTGGGAGCAGGTCCACCGGCAGGAACGTGCCGATGACTGGGGCGGCGCGGACGGCAATCCCCTGGTCGTCATGCTTCCCTCGGTCCGGGCACGCTACGTGCGGGTGACGCGGCCTGGCTACGGGTGTCTGCACCTGGATCAGGTGCAGGTGTTCGGAACGCACGTGGCATGACCGTCATGTCCGTATCGGTGGACGCGACGGATGGCTGGGTGTTCGACGGGCTGTTGCAGCGCGTCGGCACGGGGCCGCACGGCGTGCTGCTGGCCGACGGACAGGCGTGGGGCGCGCATGTCGCGCGGGTGCCGGCCGGCGCGCTGTTCATGCGGCGGGTGACGCTGACCGTCGCGCTGCGTTTCGAGGCGGCGGCGGCAGACGCGTGGGATCTCCGCTTCGAGGTGGCGCAGCCGGAGTTCGGCGCGCTGTTCACCCTGGCGCCCGACGGCACGCTGACGCGCGGCGCGCTGTGCGACGCGGCGTCGGTGGAGACGCGGGACGGCGGCTTCGTCGTCACCGCGCGCTTCATCGGCCGCGGGCAGAGCCTGACCGTCGGGTTCCGCCAGGGCGATGGCGATTATATGGGCGAGGGGCGGGCACTGGCGGCGCTGTCGCGGTTCGACCCGGCGACGGCGCCGGCGGATGACTGGCTGGACGAAGTGCCCGCGGCGGAGAAGCTGGTTCTGGTCGATGTCGGCGCGGCGGCGGGGTTGCAGCCCGCGTGGCTGCGTCATGCGCAGCACGTGGCCCCGGTGCTGTTCGAGCCCAACCCGGCCGAGGCTCGGGTGCTGCGCGCGCAGATTGGGCGCATGCCCGGCGGTCGCGTGATCGAACAGGGGCTGGCGCACCGGCCCGGCGCGCGCACGCTCCATGTCGCGCACTGGTTCGGCTGCACGTCGATGCGGCGGCCGAACACGGACGTCCTCGGCCAGTACCGCATCGCACCGTTGTTCGAGACGGTCGGCGAGGTAACGGTGGATTGCACCCGTTATGACCTGCTGCACGCCGCGGGCGCGGTGCCTGCCCCGGACGTGGTGAAGCTGGATGTCGAGGGCTTCGAGTACGAGGTGCTGCTCGGCTTCGGCGGATTGCTTGAAACATGTCTCGGTGTCGAGACCGAGGCGGCACATTATCCCGTCTATCAGGGCCAGGCCCTGCTGGGCGACATCGTAGAGTTGCTCGCGCGCTTCGGCCTCGTGCTTCGCCGGACGGAACCGGTGCCGGGCTTCGAGGGCGACGAGGTCATCGTGAACGCATTCTTCACCCGCAACCGCGCGGCGGTGGCGGCGCTTGAGCCAGCGCGGCGACGCAAGTTCGCCCGTCTGTGCGCCGTTTGGTCGCTCCCACCCTATCCGGACGTCACCCCATGAGTACGCACAACATGCAGAAACGCGACGAGAGCGGCGGGCGCGCCTATGACAGCACCCGGCTCTACGACGCGCTCGCCGGCGAATACGACGTCGGCTACGCGACGCCGAGCCATCGCCGCGCCTATGATCTCCTGGCCTGGGAACAGGCGGTGTCGCTGCTGCCGGCGCGTGCATGCACGGTGATCGATGCCGGCTGCGGTACCGGCCGCTGGGCGGAGATGCTGGTGCAGCGCGGCCATCGCGTGATCGGCATCGAGCAGTCGCCCGAGATGGTGCGTCAGATCGAGGCGCGCGCCCTGGGCGGGTCGTTCACCCTGTTGCGCGAGAGCATGGAGACGGTCGCGGTCGCGCCCAATTGCGCGGACGCGGTGTTCGCCATGGGGTCGGTGCAGTTCACCGCCGATCCGGCGCGGCAGATCGCGCGCTTCGCCTCGTGGGTGCGGCCGGGCGGCGTGCTCGTCGTGTATGTCGACTCGCTGGTGGCGCTGGTGCTGGAGCTGATGCGCCTCGGCAAGGTGGAAGAGGCGCTGTTGCGCCTGCGCACCGGCGTCGGCGTGTGGGAGACCAACGGGTGCAGCGCGCAGGTGCATCTCTACGATGCCGCGCGGCTGGCCGCCGACTTCCGTGCCGCCGGACTGACGGAGGTGCGGCCGCACGGGCTGCTTGTCTCCGCGAGCTCGATCGGCAGCGCCGGATGCACGCGCGCGATGCAGACCGATCCCGACATGTTCCTCGCGCTGCAACGCGAGCTGTCGGCGGACCCGCGGCTGGCCGATGTCGGCAAGCATCTCTTGATGTCCGGACGCCGCCCACGTGCGTAGCGACGCGCCCCCGGTCAGCGGTCCGCAGGTGTTCGGCACCGTCATCCTCGGCGGTGGGCCCGGCGGCGTGGCGCTGCTGCTTGCGGCGCTGCGGCGGGGTGCCTTCGACGCGCTGCTCGACGACGGACTCGCGATCGTCGAGCGCGCGAGCGAGATCGGCCGTGGGGCGATCGGTGATTACGTCATCACCTCCGACAGCGGGGCGGAGACATTCATCGACTGTCTGCAGAACGCGACGGAGCCGATGCTGGCGGCGTTGCGGACGCATCCGGCGGCGCTGGACGTGGCGCGCTACATGCCGGGCGCGGTGCCGCTGCGCCTCGTCGGGCGGCTGATGCAGGTGATCGGCGACCGGCTGTCGGCGATCCTGATCGTGCGCGGCGCGGAACTGCTCACCGAGCATGCCGCGCTGCAGGTGAGACGCGCGCCGGACGGGCTGTGGCAGGTGGTGACCCGCGGGCTGGCGGGCGGCGGGCCGCGCGTGTTGCTGGCGCGCAACGTGGTGTTCTCGATGGGCGGCGAGCAGCCGATCGAGCGGCTGTGCCACGAGCGCGTGGGCGGGGCGCCGCTGCTGCCGCGCCATGCGGCGACGGTGGTGCAGTCCGGCATGCTGTTCCGCGCGCCGGGACGGGATGCGGTCGCCCGGCGGCTGCGCGGCATCGCGGCGCCGCGGGCAGTGGTGGTCGGCGGTTCGACCAGCGCGGTGGCGGCGGCCAATTTGTTGCTGACGCAACTGCCGGACGTGACCTTCGGTGCGGGCGGCGTAACGATCCTGCATCGCCGGCCGATGCGCGTCTTCTATGCGAGCGCCGAGGCGGCGCTGGCGGAGAATTATACCGAGTTCGGACCCGACGACATCTGCCCGCTGACGGGGCGCGTCTTCCGACTCGCCGGGCTGCGGCTCGACTCGCGCGAGTTGCTGATGCGCGCGCGCGGGCTCGGCGGGCGGCCGCCGGAGCCGCGGCTGCGGTTGCAGATGATGGGCGAGCTGTCGGAGGCGGAGATCGATACGATGCTCGGCGAGGCGGACCTGATCGTGGCGGCGCTCGGCTATCGGCCGCGGCTGGTCCCGTGTCTCGACATCGACGGCGCGCCGCTGGCGCTGCGCGGCAACACCGACGCGATGGTGCCGCTGGTCGACGACGCATGCCGGGTGGTCGACGGCGCGGGCGCGCCGTGGCCGGGCCTGTTCGCGCTCGGGCTCGCGAATGGTTTCGTGCCGTCCGGCACGTTCGGTGGCGAGGCGAGTTTCGTGGGCCAGGCCAACGGGCTGTGGCTCTGGCAGACGGACGTGGGCGGGATGGTTGTGGATCAGATCTGTGCGCGTCGCGGCGGCCCGCAGGGGCGGACGCGGCAAGCCGAAACGGAGGTAGCATGAGACGCGACGGTAGCGGCACGGTGTCGGTGGTGCAGCCGTCGGTGGTGCATCACATGCTGATCGACGTGGCGGCGGACCGTCCGTCCCGGCCGATGGCGGAGGTGGTGGCACTCGATGTCATGCAGGGCGCGGCCGGGCATGACGGCGGCGTGGGATATGTCGACTACTTCGGCTATCTGCCCTCCTGCCAGGCGTGGCTGCTGGTCGGGTGGAGCGGCGCGGACCGGCTGCGCCGACGCCACGCGGGCGAGGCGGTGACGATCTATTTCGAGGGCGGGCGGGTGCGCGGGCGGGCGACGTGCGCGTTCTTCAGCCGGCCCGACATCGCCGGACAGGGCGAGGGCGTGGTGCTGCTGGTGCGCTCGGCGCAGCGCGCGACCGGGCGGCTGCTGTCGGTCGAGATCGACGGCGGCGAGGGGCCGCAGCATTTCTATGCCAGCGAGTCGATCCAGCATCTGCGCGACGGCGAGCTGACGGCGCGCACGCGGGCGATCCTGCAGGACGCGTGGGCCGACGAGGGGCGACAGGGCATCGTCAACGCGCTCAACCGCGGCGCGTATGCCGGCGTCGATACGGTCGATGCGCTGACGGACGTGTTCCTCGCACTTGACGAGGTGATCGCCTGCCCGCCGGAGGGCGTGGCGCTGATCGGCTGGCTGCTGGCCAAGCCGGGCGCGCTCGACGAGGTGCGGCTGGTCTGCGACAACCGCTCCACGCCGATCGATTTTGAAGCCTGTGTCCGCGTCGAGCGGCGCGACGTGACCGACGCGGTGGGCCGTCCGCACGGCATCACCGACGCGCAATGCGGCTTCGTCGTGTATCTGCCGCACAGCGTGATCGAGGGCGAGACGGCGTATCTGGAAGTCGCGACGACGGGCGGGCAGGTAGGCTTCATGCGCCTGCCGCAGCCGCGTCTGCGCGGGACCGAGGCGATGCGGCGGATGCTGGGCTGCTTCACCCTGCGCTATGAGCAGCTCGAGGGCGCGTATGACCGGGTGATCGGCCCGGCGATCCGGTCGATCAACGCCGAGCGCCTGGCGCGACGGCCGGAGGTGCGCAGCATCGCCTTCGGCACCGAGGCGATCGAGCCGCGCGCGAGCGTTATCGTGCCGCTGTACGGCCGCATCGATTTCATGGAATACCAGCTGGCGCTGCTGAGCGGCACCGGCGCGCCGGCGGATGTGGAGTATATCTTCGTCCTGGACGATCCGGGCCGCACGGAGCAGACGGTGGCGCTGGCCGAGAGCGCGGCCGAGCGGTTCGGCATCCCGTTCCGCCTGCTGCTGCTGGAGCACAATGTCGGCTACGCGCCCGCCAACAACATCGGGCTCGCGCATGCGCGCGGCGAGTTCGTGTGCTTCCTCAATTCCGACGTGTTCACCGAGGACCCGCACTGGATCGAGCGGCTGATCGCGCGGCTGGAGGCGGACAGTTCCATCGGGCTGATCGGACCGCTGCTGACGTTCGAGGACGATACGATCCAGCATGACGGCATGAGCTACGAGGTCAAGCGCGACTTCGGCAACTGGCTGTTCCCGTTCCACGACAACAAGGGCTGGCGTCCGTCGGGCCTCGGCGTGCATCGCCCGATCGCCATCACGGGCGCCTGCATGGTGCTGCGCCGCAGCCTCGCGGAGCAGCTGGGCGGGTTCGACGAGGTGTACGCGATCGGCGATTTCGAGGATTCCGACCTGTGCCTGCGGGCGCGGGCGCTCGGTCTCGACTCGGCCGTGGATCGCGACGTGCGGATGTATCACCTGGAACGCAAGTCGCAGGAGGCCGCAGGGCATTCCTGGCGGATGAACCTGACGCTGTATAACGCGTGGGTGCATCAGCGTCGGTGGGGCGAGGCGCTGGCGGCAGCGCACGGCCTGCAGCCTGTCGGCATGCCGCGCGCGAAGGAGACCGTCTGATGGACTCGCTCGTCGATACGCATTTCATCGAGCAGGCCGCCGCCTCGCCGGCGCCCGGACGCCAGGGCGGTCCGCGCGTGCTGGTGTGCGCGCACGCGCATCCGCGCATCTCCAAGGGCGGGGCGGAGGTCGCGGCCTATGAGCTGTTCCGCCGCGTCGGCGCGGCGCCGGGGCACGAGGCGTTCCTGCTGGCCGGCGCGCGGGAGAATGCCTATGCCCGCTGCGGCAGCGCCATCACGCAGCCGTTCGCCGACAACGAGTTCATCTATTCGGTCGAGGATTTCGACTGGTTCAACTTCGCCAATCACGACCGGCGCTTTCCGGGCGCGCTGACCAGCCTGCTGCACCGGCTGTCGCCGGACATCGTGCATTTCCACCACTATGCGCATTTCGGCGTGGAGGCTTTCCTGCATGTGCGCCGCGCGCTGCCGAAGGCGCGCATCGTGGTGACGCTGCATGAGTTCCTGGCGATCTGCAACCATTCGGGGCAGATGGTGAAGCCCGACACCTTCGCGCTGTGCCGCCAGTCGTCTCCGGTCGCGTGCAGCAAGTGTTTCCCGTCGCGCGACGCGGCGGATTTCTTCCTGCGCAAGCGGTACGTGCAGCATTTCTTCCGCTTCGTCGATCACTTCATCTCGCCGAGCGCCTTCCTCGCGGAGCGCTATGCCGAGTGGGGCATCCCGCGCGAGAAGCTGTCGGTGATCGAGAACGTGACCGCGCTGCCGATGCCGCGCGCGGTTTCCGTCGCCCCGCCCGCGCCACGGCGCCCGGGCACGCCGTTGCGGGTCGGGTTCTTCGGCCAGATCTCGCGGCTGAAGGGCATCGACGTGCTGCTCGATGCGGCGGAGATCCTCGGCCGCGACGAGGACGCGCCGCCGGTGATGATCGAGATCAACGGCGACGACTCGTCGCAGACCGAGGCATTCCGCACGCGGTTCCGCGAGCGGATGGAGACGGCGGGGCCGAACGTGCGCCTCAACGGCCGCTATGACAGCGATCAGGTCGACGAGCTGATGGCGGGCGTCGATGTCATCGTGATGCCGTCGATCTGGTGGGAAAACGCGCCGGTCGTGATCCGCGAGGCGATCCGCAATCGCCGTCCGGTGATCTGTTCGGATATCGGCGGCATGCGCGAGAAGGTCGAGCACGGGCGCACCGGCCTGCATTTCCCGGTCGGCAACGCGCCGGCGCTGGCGGCCGTGCTCGCCGATCTGGCGCGCGCGCCGGAACGGCTCGTCGCGCTGGCCGAGGGGATGGACGCGGCGCAGGCCGAGGCGGAGACGCCGCTCGCGTCGCATCTGCGCCTGTATGAGGCGCTGGTGGAGGGTGCCAGCCTGTGACGATCCGTGGCTCCGTCGACACGGTCGCGTTCGACCGCGCGACCGGCTGGATAGCCGACGTGCATGGCCGCCCGCTGGCGGTGGAAGCAATACTCGACAACCAGATCATCGGGCAGGCGGTGGCGTCGCTGCCGCGGCTCGACCTGGCGGGCGCCGGACTCGCGTCCACCGACTGCGGCTACGAGGTCGCGTTCTACCGGCACATCGACCCGTGCTACCTGCCGTTCGTGTCGGTGCGCCTCGCGGGCAGCGACCTGGCGTTGCCGCGCACGAGCCTGACCGGCTTCATCGACGTGATGGCGCCGCTGTATGCGCGCTTCCCGGCGGCGGCGCGGTACCGCACGCTGCTGGGCGGCCTGTGGACGGACCGGTCCGACAGCCGCGCGGCGCTCGACGGCCGCGTCGCGATCGGCATCCTGCGCGCCGAGCTGGTGCCGTTGCTGGACTCCTTCATCGCGACCGGCCGGCTGGTGCTGCCGGGCGAGGGTGCCGGCTCGTCATCCGGCGCGGGCGGCTGGTCGGATGCCGGCGGCGGGCGGCGCGATCTGGCGCTGCTGCTGGCGCGCTGGCTGGACGAGGCGACGCTGCGGCTGCTGGCGGCGGTGCTGGAGGATCAGGCGGTCGTCATCCTGGAGGGCGCGGCCATGGCCGAGCCGGGATTCCGCCAAGCGGGCGAGGGCGATCTGCCGTCGCCGACGGAATGCCTCACGTTGCTGATGGTGGGCAGCGGCACCTCCGCCGTGCTGGAGACGGTGGGCGGCGCACACATGATGCCGGAGTTCTCGCAGGGCGGCACGTCGCGCTGGCTGATGACCGGGGCGGAGATCGGCGCCCAGCTCGCGACCACGCACGCGGCGCGGCTTGAGGAGACGGTGCTGGCGCCGGGAGATCTGGTCGTGCTGGCGCCGGGCGCGCTGTACCGGCTGCGTCCGCGGCACGAGCCCGACAGGGGCGGCCAGGATCGGTTGGGCCAAGAACGGGGCGAGGCGGGCAGCATTTCCGTCCTGCGCGCGCATGCGCTGCCGGCGCGGCTGGGGTCGCTGCGGGCCGGGCAGGGACGGTCGATCGTGCTCGACGCGCCGCTCGGCACGCGTATCTGGGCGTGATGGCGATCCGGACGCAGGTGACGGGCGGCAGCCGGGACTCAGGGCGCGGGAGCGGACCGGGCCGGCGGCTGGGACGGGGGCGGGGGCGGGG
>NZ_BANB01000219.1 GCF_000964365.1 Acidisphaera rubrifaciens HS-AP3
TCGCGGCGGCGCAGAACCTGCGGCTCGGCGCGCTGCTGGCGGGAATGGCGGTGGCGGCGCTTGTCTACAGCGAGATACGCCGCGTCCCGTGGGCGCCGCTCGCGACGGCGGCGGCGACGTCGGCCGCGCCGGCGGTGCTGCCGGCGGCGCTGCATGCGGGGGATTCGCGTCCCTTCCTGCTGGCCGCCGCGGCCGGGTTGCTGATCGCTGCGCGCGAGATCCTCAAGGATATTGAGGATTGCCGCATCGACCCCGGCTACAAATGGACGGTGCCCGTCGCCCTCGGCGAGACGGCGGGCCGGCGGCTCGCCTGCGCCGGGGTGATGGCGGGCGGCGTCCTCGCGGTGATGGTCGCGCCGCTGGCGGCGCTGGCGGCGCCGGCTTTCCTGGTCGGTGGCCGCCGGCTGCTGACCGGTGCCGCGCCGCCGCCGGTGATGGCGTGTCTCGATGCCGGCGCGGTGGTGGCCCTCGCGGCGCTCGGCCTCTCGTGACCGTCGGCGGGCTGGTGCGGCGCGCCGGGATGTGTGCTATTGAAACGTCGGTTGCGCGGTTGAGAGTTGCCTCGTGCCCGTTGCCTCCCTTCAGGACTGGCTGGCCGGTCTCGGCCTCAGCCGTTATTGGCCCGCGTTCGCGCAGGCCGATATCGGCCCCGACGTGCTCGCCGACCTGACCCAATCGGACCTCGCGCAGCTCGGTGTCTCGCTCGGCGACCGCAAGCGGCTGCTGCGCGCCATCGCGCAGCTGACCGGCGGCGCGTCAGCCGGCGGCGACCTGTCGATCGACCGTCCCGCGCCGGGCGCGGAGCGGCGGCAGCTGACGGTGATGTTCTGCGACCTCGCCGGTTCCACCGCCATCGCCAACGCCTTCGACCCGGAGGTGCTGCACGCCGTCATCGCCGACTTCCAGGCCTGCGTCGCGGAGGCGGTGGATCGCTATGACGGGCTGATCGCCCGCTACATGGGCGACGGCGTGCTGGTCTATTTCGGCTTCCCCCACGCGCACGAGGACGATGCCGAGCGGGCGGTGCGCGCCGGCCTCGACATCATCGCCGCCGCCGGGCGCATCCGCCTGCCGTCGGGCAACCCGGCGGGGCTGCGCATCGGCATCGCGACCGGACTTGTTGTGGTGGGCGAGGCGATCGGCGAGGGCGTGTCGCGCGAACAGGCGGTGGTCGGTGCCACCCCCAACCTCGCCGCCCGGCTGCAGGCGCTGGCCGAGCCCGGGAGCATCGTGATCTCGCCGGGCACGCGCCGGCTGCTCGGCGAGCGCTTCGTGCTGCGCGACCTCGGGCGGCAGACGCTGAAGGGTTTCCCGGAACCGGTCGCCGCCTGGGCCGTCGCGGGCGTGACGCGCCATGCCGGCACGCCCGACGCTGGGCCGCCCGGCCCCGCGACGCGCTTCGTCAACCGCGCGGAGGAGCGCATCCGCCTGCGCCGCCTGTGGATGCGCGCGCAGGGCGGGCAGGGCCAGGTCGTCATCGTCTCGGGCGAGGCGGGCATCGGCAAAAGCCGGCTGATGCGCGAGCTGTACCGCGAGGCGGCGCAGGACGGGGCGGCGGTGCTGCGCTTCGCCTGCTCCGCCTTTCAGGTAAACAGCGCCTTCTCGCCGCTGATCGACCATTTCGAGCGCGAGCTCGCGCTCATGCCCGGCACCGACGAGCGGGGCGTGCGGCTCGACGCGCTGCTCAACGCGCTCTCCGGCAACGAGGGGTCGTGCCCGCCGGCCGACCGCCGTTTCCTCGCCGATCTGTTGGGCGTGACACCTTCGCGCGACGCGGCGGCGGCGGCGTTGACGCCGCAGCGGGTGAAGGACGAGACGATCCGCGCCGTGGTCGACCTCCTCGCCGGCGTCGCCGCGCGTCGCCCGGCGGTCATCGCGTTCGGCGACCTGCACTGGGCCGACCCGTCGACACTCGACCTGCTCGACCGGCTGGTGGCGCGCGCCGCTGCCTGCCCCATGCTGCTGGTGCTGACCCACCGGCCGGAGTTCACGCCCCGCTGGCTGCAGCATCCGCATGTCTCGACGCTGCCGCTCGGGCGGCTCAGCCGCACCGAGACGGCGACGATCGTGGAGGCGCTGACGGCGGGCAAGACGCTGCCGCCCGAGCTGCTCGCCGACATCCTCGGCCGCGCCGACGGCATCCCGCTGTTCGTCGAGGAGCTGACGCGCACCGTCCTCGACTCGGGCGCGTTGATCGAGGGGACGGACCGCTGGGACTACGCGGCCGGCGCCGCCGCGGTGCCGATCCCGCCCACCCTGCGCGACTCGCTCACCGCCCGTCTCGACCGTCTCGGCCCGCTGGCGAAGGACGTCGCGCACCGCGCCGCCGCGATCGGGCGCGAGTTCGATCTCGATCTGCTGGCGGCCGTCGTGGAGCACCCGCCGGCCGCGCTGCGCGACGCGCTCGGGCGGCTGTGCGCCGCCGGCATCCTGTCGGTCACCGCCATGCCCGCCGGCCCCCGCTACCGGTTCCGCCACGCGCTGGTACAGGACGCCGCGTACGAAACCATCCTGATGAGCCGCCGTGCCGCGCTGCACGCCGCCATCGCCGAGGCGATCGAACAGCGCTTCCCGGACACCGCGACCAGCGCGCCGGAGACGCTCGCGCGCCATCACACCGCCGCCGGCAATGCGGCAGGCGCGATCCCCTACTGGCTCGCCGCCGGACAGGCGGCCGCGCAGCGTTCGGCGATGGCCGAGGCGGTCGCGCGCCTCAATGCCGGGATCGCCCTGCTCGGCGATCTCGACGCGCAGTCCGACGTCCGCCGTCGCTACGAGGTGCTGTTGCACAGCGCGCTCGGCTTCGCCTGGACCGCGACGCGCGGCTATGCGGCGCCGGAGGTGCAGGCCGCGTTCACCCGCGCGCAGCAATGGTTTCCCTCCGACGGCGATCCGGCGCTGTCGATCCCGGTGCTGCGCGGCTTCGCGACCTATCACTGGGTGCTCGGCAACCTGCCGCTCGCGCGCAGCTACGGCAACGACCTGCGCCACATCGCCGATCGCGGCGGGGACGAGGAATTGCTGCTGGTCGCGCACGGGATGCTCGCCGGCATCACGCATCATCTCGGCGACTTCGCGACGTCGGAGCTGCATCTGCGGCATCTGCGGCCGGAGTCCGACTGGAAGCGCCACCGCAGCATCATCGCGCGCTTCGGCGAGGCGACGCCGACCGCGACCTATGTCTATCACGCGTACAACCTCGCCTGGCTCGGTCATCCGCGCCGCGCCGTCACGGCGGCGGACGCGGCGATCGCCTCGGCCCGTCGCACCGGGCATCCGCTGTCGATCGCCAACGCGCTGTCGCGCGCCGCCGCGTGTCCGGTGATCCTGCGCGACGCCGCCGCCGCCCGGGCCTATGCGCAGGAAGGCATGACGCTCGCCCGCGAGTACGGATTCCCGATCTACATGGCGATGTCGGCGATCGTGCTCGGCTGGGCGGCGGCGATCGGCGGCGACGCGTCGGGGGTGGCACAGGTGCGCGCGAGCATCGACGCCTGGCGCGCGAGCGGCGCCGCGTGCGGCCTGCCGTGCTATTACAGCCTGCTGTCCGAGGCGCTGCTGGCGCAGGGCGACGTCGACGGCGCCCTCGCCGCCGCCGATGACGGGCGCCACTGGGCGGAGCGCAACTCGGAGCGGTCGTGGGACGCGCTGCTGCTGTGCGCGCGCGGCGACGCGCTGATCGCCGCCGGCAACCCCGCCGCCGAGGTCGATCTTGCCGAGGCGCTCGAATGGTCGCGCGAACGCGGTGCCCGCTGGGGCGAGCTGTGCGCCGCGGTGCGGCTGACGAAGCTGTGGCGCGCGAGCCCGCGCCCGCGCGCCGTCCCCGACCTGCTCGGCCCGCTCTGCGCCTGGTTCACGGACGCCCCGGACAGCGCGATCCTGCTGGAGGCCCACGCCCTGCGCACGGTCGCGGCCATCCCGGTCGCGGGCGGTCAGGAGGGCGGGCGCTCCGCCTGATCCGCGCGCCCGCCGCCGGTGCATTGACGCTGTCGCGTGGTCGGCACAGGCTGCACGCGCCCGCACCCCCCCTGGAGCTTGCGTAATGAAGTCAGTCTCGCGCCGCGCCGTGCTCGCATCGACCGCGGCGGGCGGGGCGGTCGCCGCGGCATCGGCCGCGCGCGCGGCGGGGTTCGGCAATCCCGACGAGCCGCCGGAGGGATCGGTCAACGTCACCCGCCCCGACGCGCTGAAGACGCCCGGCCCCAACGATCCGGCGCTGTCGGCGACGGAGCCTGTCTTCCTCGATCCGCCGCCGACCGATGTCGGTGGGATGCCGCAGTTCTGGGCCTCGTTCAACCTCGCGCCGCGCCGGGTGCAGGACGGCGGCTGGGGACGGCAGGTGACGCAGGCGGACTTCGCCATCTCGTCCGACATCTCCGGCGTCAACATGCGCCTCGCCGCCGGCGGCATACGGGAGCTGCACTGGCACCAGCAGGCCGAGTGGGCGATCATGACCTACGGCCATTGCCGCATCACCGTGCTGGACGCGGACGGGCGGGCGGCGGTCAACGACGTGGCCGCGGGCGACCTGTGGTATTTCCCGCCCGGCCTGCCGCACTCGCTGCAGGGACTCGGACCGGACGGGGCGGAGTTCGTCCTCGCCTTCGACAACGGTCACTCGTCGGAGTTCAACACGCTGCCCGCGACCGACTGGCTCGCGCACACGCCGCCCGAGGTGCTGGCCCGCAATTTCGGCGTGCCGGCCGACGCGTTTCGCAACATTCCGCTGCATAACCGCTGGATCTTCCAGGGGCGCGTGCCTGGCCCGCTTGCCGAGGCGCAGGCGCAGGTGGCCTCCGCCGCCGGGGCGCCGCCGTCGCCCTTCGTCTTCTCGCTCGCCGGCGTGACGCCGAGCAGCGTGACGCCGGGCGGGCATGTGCAGATCGCCGACAGCACGACGTTCCACGTCTCGAAGACGATCGCGGCCGGGCTGGTGACGGTCCGGCCGGGCGGGCTGCGCGCGATGCACTGGCATCCGAACGCGGACGAGTGGCAGTACTACATGAAGGGGCAGGGGCGGATGACGGTGTTCAACGCCGGGCCGTCCGCCATGACCGCCGATTTCCACCCCGGCGACATCGGCTACGTCAAGAAGGGCCTCGGCCATTACGTGGAGAACACGGGGACCGAGGATCTGGTCTTCCTCGCCCTGTTCCCCGCGCCGCGCTATGAGGAGGTCTCCCTGTCCGACTGGCTCGCGCACACACCGGTTGAGATGGTGGCGGCGACATTCAACCTCGACCCCGACGTGGTCGCGCGTTTCCCCAGGAACCGGCCGGGCGTCATGCCCGGCTGAGCTGGCGCGCGGCTTCGGTCAGGCCGGCGCGCATGCAACCGGGGACGGCGCTGGCCGTTGAGGGTGGCGGCCCCGGGTCTCATGGAGGGCGTTTCGATTTCTTCTTCCGCAGCCGGCGTGGCCGGGGGCATCGGCTTTCTCTCGGGCGGCGGCGCGCTGGGCGACCTCATGCGCACACGCGACTGGGCGGACTCTCCGCTCGGTCCGCCCGGTGCGTGGCCCCCGAACCTCAAGAATGCGGTCGGCCTACTGCTCGGCGCCGAAGCGCAGGTGGTGATGTTCTGGGGGCCGCAATTCGTCGCGCTCTACAACACCGCCTACGCGCCCACGATCGGGTCCAAGCATCCGGCGGCGCTCGGCCGTCCGGCGCAGGAATACTGGTCCGAGCTGTGGGACGACCTGCATCCCCTGCTGCGCCGCGTGCGTGAGGAAGGCGAGACCGTCTCCGCCCGCGACCGGCCGTTCGTGATCGACCGCCACGGCTATCTCGAGGATGTCTGGTTCGACATTTCCTACTCGCCGGTGCGCAGCGAGACCGGCGGGGTGGACGGCATCCTGTGCATCGTCAGGGAAACCACGGACAAGGTGATCACGGCGAAGCGGCAGGCCTTCCTGGTCTCCCTCGCCGACCGGCTCGCCCTGCTGTCGGAGCCCGCGGCAGTGAAGGCGGCGGCGGCCGAACTGCTCGGCACCTGGCTCGACGCCGGACGGGCCGGCTACGCCGAGCTCGACGAGGACCTTGATCGCGTCGCCGTCGCCGATGACTGGACGGCCGGCGCGATGCCGAGCATGGCCGGTCTGCACCGGCTGAGCGAGTTCGGGCCGGAGGTGCAGGCCGCGTTCCGCGCCGGGCGCACGCTGGTGATCGGCGACGCGACCCGCGACGCGGTCGCCGCGGGGCACCGCGCGACCTTCGCCGGCGTGTCCGTGGTCGCGGCTCTGGCGGTCCCGCTGGTCAAGGACGGGCGCGTCGTCGCCGCCCTGTTCGTCCACGACGCCAAGCCCCGCCGCTGGCGCGACGGCGAGGTGCAGCTGGTGCAGGAGGCGGCGCAGCGCACCTGGGCCGCCGTCGAACAGGCGCGCGCCGAGGCGCTGCTGCGCGAGAGCGAGGCGAAGTTCCAGGCGATCGCCAACTCGATCGACCAGATGATCTGGTCCACGCGGCCGGACGGCTATCACGACTATTACAACGACCGCTGGTACGAATACACGGGCGTGCCGCATGGCACGACCGATGGCGAGGCATGGAACGGCGTGTTCCATCCCGACGACCGGGAGCGGGCGTGGTCGACCTGGCGGGCCTGCCTCGATACCGGAGCGCCGTACCACATCGAATACCGCCTGCGGCATCGCACCGGCGTCTACCGCTGGGTGATCGGGCGGGCGCAATGCGTGCGCGACGCGGCGGGCCGGATCACCCGCTGGTACGGCACCTGCACCGACATCCACGACCGCAAGATGGCCGAGGCGGCGCTGCAGGACCTCAACGAGACGCTGGAGGCGCGCATCGCGGCCGCCATCGCCGAGCGTCAGACCGTCGAGGAGGCGCTGCGGCAGGCGCAGAAGATGGAAGCGGTCGGCCAGCTGACCGGCGGCGTCGCGCATGACTTCAACAACCTGCTGCAGATCGTCGTCGGCAATCTGGAGATGCTCCAGCGCAACCTCCCGCCCGAGCAGCCGCGTCTGCGCCGGGCGACGGAGGCCGCCATGACCGGCGCGCGCCGGGCGGCGACGTTGACGCAGCGGCTGCTGGCCTTCTCGCGCCGCCAGCCGCTGGAGCCGAAGCCGATCAACGCCAACACGCTGGTCAGTGGCATGGCCGAACTGCTGGCCCGCACGCTCGGCGAGACGATCTCGCTGGAGACGGTGCAGGGCGCCGGCCTGTGGCGCGTCGAGGCCGATCCCAACCAGCTTGAAAGCGCGATCCTGAACCTCGCCGTCAACGCGCGCGACGCGATGCCCGACGGCGGGCGGCTGACGATCGAGACCACCAACACGCATCTGGATCGCGCCTACGCCGCCGATCACGCCGAGGTACAGCCCGGGCAGTACGTGCTGATCAGCGTCTCCGACACCGGCATCGGGATGGACCGCGAGACGGTCGGCCGCGTGTTCGAGCCGTTCTTCACCACCAAGGAGGTGGGACGCGGCACCGGCCTCGGTCTGTCGATGGTGTACGGCTTCGTCAAGCAGTCGGGCGGGCACGTGAAGATCTATTCCGAGCCCGGCGAGGGCACGACGGTGAAGATCTACCTGCCGCGCCTGGTGGGCGAGGCGGCGGAGAGCCCGACCGGCGAGGAGAGCCACGCGCCGGAGGGCACGCGCAACGAGACGGTCCTGGTCGTCGAGGACGACGAGGACGTGCGCAGCTATTCGGTCGAGATGCTGCGTGAACTCGGCTACCGGGTGCTTGAGGCACGGGACGGGCCGGCGGCGCTGCGGCTGCTGGAGCGGGAGGGGGCGGCGATCGACCTGCTGTTCTCCGATGTCGTGCTGCCCGGCGGGCTGAACGGCGAGCAGTTGTCGCGGCAGGCGCGGCGGCTGGTGCCGGGGCTGCGGGTGCTGTTCACCACGGGCTATGCCCGCAACGCGATCGTCCATCACGGGCGGCTCGATTCGGGCGTGCAGCTGATCACCAAGCCCTTCACCTTCCGCGAACTCGCGGCACGGGTGCGCGAGGTGCTGGACGACGCCGCCGGCCGCTGACTTGAGTATCGGCGGGCGGTGACGCTGCGGCCGGCGCGGGGCGCCCCTGCCGCGTGCGCCCTTGGCGGGGCGCGCGGCCGGGCCTAGGTGTGCGTGACCTCCCGCAGGACGCATGCCATGACCCGCAAGCCCGGCCGCCCGTTTTTTGCCAATCCCGGCCCGACCAACATCCCGGACAGCGTGCTGCAGGCCGTCGCGCATGCCTCGATCGACTTCAACGCGCCGGAGTTCCTGGCCGTGTACGACGCGGCGATGGCCGGGCTGAAGCGCGTCCTGCGCACGGAGCACGAGGTGTTCGCCTACACCGCCTCCGGCCATGGCGCGTGGGAGGCGACGCTGGTGAACCTGTTCTCGCCGGGCGACGTCGTGCTGATGATCGACAGCGGCTATTTCTCGCAGACCTGGGCGGCGATGGCCCGGGCGCTCGGGCTCGAGGTGCGCACCCTCGGGACGGACTGGCGCCGCGGCGCCGATCCGGCGGCGCTGACGGCGCTGCTGCGCGAGGATGCGGGCGGGCGCATCCGCGGCGTGCTCGCCGTGCATAACGAGACCTCGACCGGCGTCATGCTGCCGCCGGCCGCGCTGCGCGGCGCGCTGGACGCGGCGGGGCACAAGGCCCTGCTGCTGGTGGACACCATCTCATCCCTCGGCTGCATCGAGTTCCGCATGGATGCGTGGGGCATCGATGCCGTGGTCGGCGGCAGCCAGAAGGGGCTGATGCTGCCCACCGGGTTCAGCTTCACCGCCGCATCGCCCCGCGCGATGGCGGCGCACGCCCAGAGCCGGCTGCCGAAATACTATTTCAACTGGTCGAACATGCTGCCCCGCCGCACCCGCAGCTTCGTCGGCACGGTGCCGACGAGCCTGTTCTACGGCCTCGCCGAAAGCCTGCGGCTGATCGAGGCGGAGGGCGGGATCGACGCCGTGACCGCCCGCCACGCCCGCATCGCCGAGGGTGTGCGGCGCTGTATCGCCCGCTGGTCGGAGACGCCGGGCGGCGGCCCGCATTTGTATTGCACCGACCCGGCGCGGGCCTCCGACACCGTCTCCACCGTCGTGATGCCGGCGGGGCACGATGCCGAAGCCGTGCGGCGGGTCGCCTCGGAGCGGTTCGGCGTCGCGCTCGGCTACAACCTGGGCGATCTCGGCGTGGGCGCGCTGCGCATCGGGCATCTCGGCGACCTGAACGAGCCGATGATCCTCGGCACCCTGGCCGCGCTGGAAATGGCGCTGGCGATCGCGGGCGTGCCGCACGGGCGCGGCGGCGTCGCGGCGGCGATGGATTTCTACGCCGCTGCCTGACAACCTGCCGGCCTCCGGACCGGAATGGGGGAGGCCGCGATGGTGAGTCCGACCTGGACCCTGCTTGATCTCGCCGGCACGGTGGCGCTGCTGCTGTGGGGCGTGCACATGGTGCAGACCGGCATCCAGCGCGCCTTCGGCCCCGGCCTGCGCGGGCTCCTCGGCCGCGCCCTCGGCAACCGCGTCGCCGCCTTCTTCTCCGGCCTCGGCGTCACCGCCGTGCTGCAGAGCAGCACCGCGACCGGTCTGATGGTCGCCGGCTTCGCCGCGAGCGGGCTGGTCGAGACGGTGCCCGCGCTCGCCGTCATGCTGGGCGCCAATGTCGGCACGACGCTGATCGTCCAGGCGCTGTCCTTCGACGTCTCGGGCGTGTCGTCGGTCGCGATCCTGGTGGGCGTCATCCTGTTCCGCCGCGGCACGCTGGGGCGGACGCGCGATATCGGGCGGTTCGCGATCGGGCTCGGGCTGATGCTGCTGGCGCTGCACCAGCTGCTCGACCTGGTGACGCCGTACGAGGACCAGCCGAGCCTGCGGATGATGCTCGGCGCCATCGCGACGGAGCCGGTGTTGGACGTGCTGGTGGCGGCGGGGCTGACCTGGGCCGCGCATTCCTCGGTCGCGGTGGTGCTGCTGGTGATGTCGCTCGCCGCGCGCGGCGCGGTGCCGCCGCACGCCGCCTATGCGCTGGTGCTCGGCGCCAATCTCGGCTCGGCGATCAACCCGGTGCTGGAGGGCGCGCCCGGCGACGACCCGGCGCTGCGGCGGGTGCCGGTGGGCAATCTGATCAACCGCTGCATCGGCGTGTTCGCGGCCTTGCTGGCGCTGGAATGGATCGGGCCGTGGCTGGTCACCGTGGAGCCCGACGCGGCGCGCGCGGTCGCGGACTTCCATACCGGGTTCAACCTGCTGCTCGCCGCCGTGTTCCTGCCGGTGCTGGGGCCCTATGCCCGGCTGCTCGCCCGGCTGCTGCCGCAGCGGGCGGAGACGGACGATCCCTATCGCGTGCGCTACCTCGACCACAGCGCGCTGGCCGCCCCCCCGGCGGCGCTCGCGGCGTCGGCGCGGGAGGCGCTGCGCATGGCGGACGTGCTGGAGGCGATGCTGGCCGGCACCGCTGCCTCGCTCGCCCAGCCCGACCGGCTGCGCATCGCCGAGACTCGGCGGATGGGCGAGGGGGTACGCCGGATGGGCGGCGCGATCCGCGCCTATCTGGCCGGCATCGAGCCGGACGCGGCGGACGAGGCGGACGAGCGGCGGTTGCAGCAGGTGCTGGCCTTCGTCGGCAACCTGGAGGCGGCGGCGGACGTGCTGCGCCACAACGTCATGACCCCCTCCGCCCGGCGGCTGAAGCAGGGCATCACCCTGTCCGTCGCGACGCGGGCGGAGATGGCGGAGGTCATCCGCCGGCTGACCGAGGGGCTGCGTCTGGCCGCGGGCATCCTGATGAGCCAGGACGCCCGGCTCGCCCGGCAGATGGTCGCCGAAAAGGACGCGTTCCGCGCCCTGGAGCAGGACGCCACGACCGACCGGCTGGCGGCGCTGCGCGGCCAGCGCGAGGACGCGAGCGAGGGCGCGCGGCTCGACCTGCTGCGCGAGTTCGCCCGCGTGCATGCCTGCCTCGTCGCCGCCGCGGCCTATCCGGCGCTGGAGGACGCGGGCGAGCTGCTGCCGAGCCGGCTGCGCGCCGAGTCCTGACGACGCCGCGCCCCCGGGTCGCGTCCGCCGCCTGCGGTTTCGACTCCGGGCGCCGCATCCGTTTCTGCTATGTTCACTGCGTGGCGGGCCGGGTCTGTGGCGGCCGTGCGACAACAATGCCGTATCTTGTGGCCGGGTGCGGCGGGACCACCCATATAGTGTAGGATACTGTTTGACGGGCGAGGGCGGCCGGTCCGACAGTGATGCCGCCAGCCCGACATCAAAGCCGAAGCGAAAGGGTACCAACGTGCTCGACGATGCCGTTCAGTTGCAGGGTCGCCATCAGGTCCGCGTCGATCGCAGCCGGGACTCCCTGCTGACCGATTTCGGCAAGGCCACGCTCGACGACCGCTATCTGCTGCCCGGCGAGGGGTATCAGGACCTGTTCGCCCGCGTGGCGAGCTTCTACGGCGACAGCGCGGCGCACGCGCAGCGCATCTATGACTACATCAGCAAGCTCTGGTTCATGCCGGCGACGCCGGTGCTGTCCAACGGCGGCACGCAGCGCGGGCTGCCGATCTCGTGCTTCCTCAACGAAGCCTCCGACAGTCTCGAGGGCATCGTCGGGCTGTGGAACGAGAACGTGTGGCTCGCCAGCAAGGGCGGCGGCATCGGCAGCTACTGGGGCAATCTGCGCTCGATCGGCGAGAAGGTCGGGCAGAACGGCAAGACGTCGGGCGTCATCCCGTTCATCCGCGTGATGGACAGCCTGACGCTCGCGATCAGCCAGGGCTCGCTGCGGCGCGGCTCGGCGGCGGTCTATCTGCCGGTCTCGCATCCCGAGATCGAAGAGTTCGTGGAGATGCGCAAGCCGTCGGGCGGCGACCCGAACCGCAAGGCGCTCAACCTGCATCACGGGGTGCTGGTGCCCGACGCGTTCATGCGCGCGGTCGAGGCGGACGAGATGTGGCCGCTGATCTCGCCCAAGGACGACAGCATCGTGCGCAGCATCAGCGCGCGCAGCCTGTGGATACGCATCCTGACGGCGCGGATCGAGACGGGCGAGCCGTACCTGGTGTTCAGCGACCACGTGAACCGCGCCCGGCCCGAGCAGCAGAAGCTGGCCGGGCTGGAGGTCAAGACGTCGAACCTGTGCAGCGAGATCACGCTGCCGACCGGCATCGACCAGCATGGCAAGCAGCGCACGGCGGTCTGCTGCCTGTCCTCGGTCAACCTCGAGACATGGCTCGAATGGCATGACCATCCGACCTTCATCGAGGACGTGCTGCGTTTCCTCGACAACGTGCTGCAGGACTTCATCGACCGCGCGCCGGACGGCATGGAGCGTGCCCGCTACGCGGCGATGCGCGAACGCTCCGTCGGGCTCGGCGTGATGGGGTTCCATACCTTCCTGCAGGCCCAGGGCGTGCCGTTCGAAAGCGTGATGGCGAAGGTGTGGAACACGCGCATGTTCCGCCAGCTGCGCACGCAGGCGGATGCCGCGTCGCGCAAGCTCGCCGAGGAGCGCGGCCCGTGCCCGGACGCCGCCGAATACGGCATCATGGAGCGCTTCTCCAACAAGATCGCGATCGCGCCCACCGCGTCGATCTCGATCATCGCCGGAAACGCGAGCCCGGGGATCGAGCCGATCGCCGCCAACGTGTTCCTTCAGAAGACGCTGTCCGGCAGCTTCAGCGTGCGCAACCGCCATCTGCAGCGGCTGCTCGCCGAACGCGGCCACGACAACGACGACGTGTGGTCGTCGATCACGCTCAGCAAGGGCAGCGTGCAGCACCTGCCGTTCCTGACCGACGACGAAAAGGCGGTGTTCAAGACGGCGTTGGAAATGGACCAGCGCTGGGTGATCGAGCATGCGGCCGACCGCACGCCCTTTGTCTGCCAGAGCCAGTCGGTCAACCTGTTCCTGCCGGCCAACGTGCACAAGCGCGACCTGCATCAGATCCACATGATGGCGTGGAAGCGCGGGCTGAAGTCGCTCTATTACTGCCGCTCGCTGTCGATCATGCGCGCCGACAACGTGAGCGAGGCGGTGGTCCGCCCCGGCGACCTTCTGGCCGCCACCCTGGACCCCGCCCCGACCACGCCACCCCCCGCGGCGCGCGTGGACTATGAGGAGTGTCTGGCGTGTCAGTGAGGGACGAGCTTCCTGCCCTGCATGGCGATCCACTCGCCGAGCAAGTCTTTGCGTGTCTGGATGGCGCGCGTATGGCTGCCTTGCCTGCGGCCGATCGTCCGGTGACGCCCGCGCATCTATATCGGCAGCTCTGTCAGGCTTGGGATGCGGCCCTGGAGGCTCGGAATCGCTGCATCCGTCGCGATGGGCGTTCTTTGGCGGCAGATAGCCTTGAAGCGGCACACGCGATGACCGCGAGGCTTGACGCGCTGGCCGCGCTTCGTGAGCGTTTCGCTCATTATTGTGCGGCTGTCGCACCTCGTCCGACCGCAGCATAGTCTCCGGCGCCGGTTGGCAGATGGGGGCGCGGTCGCCCGCACCCCCGCTGGCAGGCCGCAGGCGCCTCAGCCCAGCAATTCGTTGAGCGCGGCGTCGATGATCGCGGCGTCGGCCGGGTTGAACGGGGCCATGTGGCCCCAGATCGAGTTGATCGTGCGGCATTCGCCGTTCGGCATGAACCGCGCCTCGTACTCGGAATCCACCGGCGGGAAGTAGCGGTCGAGATCGACCGGCAGGATGATCGTCTTCGCCTTGATCGCCGCCAGCGCCGCCTCGAAGTCGCCCTTGAACGCCGGGGTGTCGCTGATGTCGCCGTGCTCCCACGTCCAGAGCTGCGACAGCAGGTTGTTAGCGTCGCACTTCTGGAAGAACGGCTCCCAGAAATACTGGCTGAACTCCTCGTGCGTGCTGGCGCCGAAGGCGGCATAGGCCTTGGTGCGGAAAAACGCCTCCGACACGCCCCAGCCGGCATAGATCGCGGCGAAGGCGCGCAGCCCCGCAAGCGGCGGGCGGGCGTAGAACCCCTCGTCGAACGCCGGATCGAGCGTCAGCGCGCGGCGCAGCGACAGCAGGAAGATCTTGTTGAACGACGCGGTGCGCGCCGACCCGGCGATCGGTGCCGCGGCGCGCACCATGTCCGGATACTGCGACGCCCACTGATAGGTCTGGCAGGCGCCCATCGACCAGCCGGTGACGAGATGCAGGCGCGTGATCCCGAACGTCCCCGTCACCAGCTTATGCTGCAGGACGACGTTGTCGTACAACGTGACGTTCGGGAACATGCCGCGGTCATAGGGCGCCGGCGTGTTCGACGGCGAGGACGAGATGCCGTTGCCCAGCAGGTTGGTCAGGATGATGAAGTGCTTGCCCGGATCGAGCGCCCGCTTGCCGCCGCCGCAGAAGACGAACTCGCTGTCCGCGTCGGTGCCGGTGTACCAGGACGGCACCAGGACCGCGTTGTCACGCGCGGCGTTCAGCGTGCCGAGCGTGCGGTAGGCGAGCCGCGCGAGCGGCAGCATGCCGCCCTTTTGCAGCGCGAAGTTCGGTACTTCCAGAAACTCGCTCATCTCCAGCCCCCATGATTGAGGGGCGCCGGATCAGCGCCCCTTCCAGACCGGCTTGCGCTTGGCGAGGAACGCCTCGGACGCAGCCTTGAAATCCTCGGTGTCGACGAACCCGTTCACCGCGAGGTCTTCCTCGGGCGTGATCGGCAGCGCGCCGCGCAGCTTGCGGATGGCCGCCTTGTGGAAACGGGCCGAAAGCGGGCTGCCGGTGCCGATCCGCTCGGCCAGCGCCATCGCTTCGCTCTCCACGTCGGCATCGGCGACGACGCGGGACAGCAGACCTTTCTCATAGGCCTCGCGGCCTGTGAAGATACGGCCCTCGATCAGCATCTCGGAAGCAACCCCCGTGCCGGCGAGCTGGATGATCGGGTCGATCTCCGCGTACGGATACCAGATGCCGAGGTTGCGGGCGGTGATGCCCATGCGGATGCCCTCGCCGCCCACGCGGAAGTCGCACATCGTGGCGATGCCCGCTCCGCCGCCCAGGCAGAAGCCCTGGATCATGGCGACCACCGGATGGCGGCAGAGACGCACCGACTGCATCGAATGATGCAGCACCGCGCCATACACGTCCTCCCGCGCGCGCGAGCCGCGTTCGGCGCGGAACGCCTTGATGTCGGCGCCGGCGCAGAACGCCTCGCCGCCGGCGCCGCGCAGCACGACGCAGCGCAGGTCGTCCTCGGCCGACAGGCTTTCCATCGTCGCCTGCAAC
>NZ_BANB01000218.1 GCF_000964365.1 Acidisphaera rubrifaciens HS-AP3
GTCGCGTCGCGCCCGTCCCCGCGGGCGCGACGCGGGCCGTTGCTACTTGCCGACGAGGGTGTCGACGCCGGCCTTGTAGATGCCGGCGATCGTCTTCTCAGCGTCGGCGTCGCTGGCGCCCTTGGCCTTGTAGGTGCCGCTCCAGATCACCTCGGAGCCGCTGCCCTTGGCGACCACGTGGATGGTCGAGCGGTAATCCTCGACCGGCAGCGGGCTGCTGAGGATGCGATACGTGTAGGTGCGCTTCTTGTCGTTGCGCGACACCAGCGCCTCGACCACCTCGCCGCCGCCCTTGAGGCTGAGCGTGCGCTGCTTGCCGTCGGCCGACAGGGTGCATTTCTGCACCGGCGGCAGCCAGTTGCCGATGCCGCAGAAGTCGCCGACCTTCGCCCACATGTCCGCCGGCGTCATCGTCGACGTGGCGTGATAGCTCGTCGTCAGCGCCCAGGCGGGCACGCTGGCGAGGGCGAATGCGGACGCGAGTACGGCGACGCGCGCGGCGCGCGGCCGCGTGGCTTTGAACATGGTGTCTCCCCCTTTTGAACCGCACGGCCTCGCGCGGCGTGCGCGAAAGCTAGAGGCAGGGTCCCGGTGCGGTCAATCGGCCACAGGCTTGATGTTCGGCCACACCACCCCGCCCGGGGCGCCCCCGCGCCGGGCCCGCGGATCAGTCGGGGACGATGGTCGCGAGCGGCTTGCCCTTCTCCACGACATAGGTGATCAGCACCTTCATCGTCGCCGGCCCGTTGCGCACGCCGTGGATCGTCTCGGGCGGGATCTCGAACGAATCCCCCGGCCCGACCTGCCGGTCGGCCTGGCCGGCGACCACGAGCAAGCCGCTGCCCTCGGTGATGAAGGCCGATTCGATGCCGGGATGGGTATGGCGCGGGATGACCGCGTTGGCGTCGATCTCGACCTTGGCCTGCAACACGATGTGCTTGCCGTCGGGATAGTCACGGCTGCCGAGCAGGGTGCGGCGGAACGTGTCGGGGCCGGTCGCACCCCAGGCGGCGCGCGCCGGCGTCGCATGCAGGATCGCGGCGCCGGCGAGCGCGGCGCACAGGCCGCAGGCAAAGCCGCGCCGGCCGAGTTGCGGCTTCGTGGGATCGGTGGCGGTCAGCATCGCGTCGTTGCTCCAGTAGGCGGCCGCCCCACGCACGGGGCGGCCGCCAGGGGTTCACCGGATGGCTTCGGCGTATCGGTTCTGCCGGATCAGATCGGGGCCGGCGCGCCGCCGAGGTGCATCGGTGCCGGCAGGAAACGGTAGCCGTCGCCCTCGGCTTCCACATGGCCGATCCCGGGCCAGGGGAAGTGATAGGCGAGGATCGGCACGCGGTCATGGGCCAGCATGTCGAGCACCTTCACCCGCGACTCCGCGGCCATCGCCGGATCGGTGTCATAGGCGAACTGCGTGCGCGGATGTTCGAGCAGCAGCACCGGATGGTGCGCCATGTCGGCCGTGTAGCAGAGCTGCTGTCCGTCCTGGTCGATCATGAAGACCGTGTGGCCGACCGTGTGGCCGTAGTCGGCGATGGCGTGGATGCCGGGCAGGAACTCCTCGCCATCCTTGTAGAAATGGATGCGGTCTTTGTTGGGCGAAAGGTTCTTCGTCGCCTGGTCGAGAAAGGGCTTGAGCTTCGGGCCGACCTTCTGCGGATCGGTCCAGTAGTTGAAGTCCGCCTCGCTGATATAGAGCTGGGCGTTGGGGAAGTTGCGGGTGCCGTCATCGGCCATGATGCCGCCGCAATGGTCGATATGGGCGTGGCTCATCACCACCGCGTCCACGTCCTTGCCGTTGATGCCGGCGGCGGCGAGGGTCTTCATCAGCTGGCCGGTGGTCGGACCGAACAGCTTGACGCTGCCCATGCCGGTGTCGAACAGCACCACGCGGTCGCCGGTGTTGAGCACCAGCACGTTCTGTTCCAGCACCACGTTGTTGAGCGGCAGGAAGTTTTCCTTCAGCTCGCGGTCGATCTCGTCCTTGGTGATGTGCGCGAACGCGCCCTCCGGCGCGCCGATCGGCAGCACGCCGTCGGAGACCACCGTGACCTCGGCCTTGCCGAGCATGAAACGGTAGAGATAGGGGGCATTCTCGGTCTGCATCGGCATCTTGGCCGAGGCCGCCGGGACGCGCAGGCCGGCGACGCCAGCCGCCGCGATGGACGCGCCCGCCAGCATCTGGCGGCGCGACAGCGAACCGTGCTTCAGCATTTTTGCTTTCCTCCCGAACCGTTTGCCGGTCGCCGAAACGTTACCGTCGGTTCAGGAGGGCGTCATGTGAAATCATTACGCGCCCGCCGGCGGGACCGGCAGGCGTGCCATGCGGCGGATAGGGGGCAGGAATGCGGGGCGACATGCGCCCCGCCCGCGATCAGGCGGCGCCGGCGCGCCGGGCCTGGGCGCGCAGGATGCGCCGCTTCAGGGTCTGCGCCTCTTCCGGCAGGCGCCGGTTGGGCGTGCTGAGGAGGAACGCGTCGATGCCGCCGTTATGCTCGACCGTGCGGATGGCACGGGTGGACAGGCGCATGCGCACCCGCTCGCCCAGCAGGTCGGAGAGCATCGTCGTGTCCTGCAGGTTCGGCAGGAAGCGGCGGCGGGTCTTGTTGTTGGCGTGGCTGACGTTGTTACCGGTCAGCACGCCCTTGCCCGTAAGCTGGCAGCGGCGAGACATCGCACATCCATCCTGAATCAGGGTCGGAGAAGGTGGCGGCTTATGCCGGCCGCCGGGCGGAAGGTCAAGATGGGGGGCGGCCGCGCGCGGCGCGGACGCGGCGGGATCAGTCCGCCGCCTCCTGCTCCTGCGCCTCCTGCTCGGCCTGGAGCGCCCACATGCGGGCATAGACGCCGCCGCGGGCCAGCAGGGCGCCATGCGTGCCCTGCTCGGCGATCTGGCCGTCGGTCAGCACGATGATCTGGTCGGCATCGACCACGGTCGACAGCCGGTGGGCGATCACCAGCGTGGTGCGGTCGCGCGCGGCGGCGCGCAGGGCGGACTGGATATCCTGCTCGGTGCGGGTATCGAGCGCGCTGGTCGCCTCGTCGAGGATCAGGATGCGCGGGTCCTTCAGGATCGTGCGGGCGATGGCGACGCGCTGCTTCTCGCCGCCGGACAGCTTCAGCCCGCGCTCGCCCACCATCGTGTCATAGCCCTGCGGCAGGCGCTGGACGAACTCGTGCACCTGGGCGGCGCGCGCCGCACGCTCGATCTCGTCCTGGGTCGCGCCCGGCCGGCCATAGGCGATGTTGTAGCGGATGGTGTCGTTGAACAGCACGGTATCCTGCGGCACCACGCCGATGGCGGCGCGCAGGCTGTCCTGCGTCAGGCTGCGGACGTCCTGCCCGTCGATCAGCACGCGCCCGCCGGTCGCGTCATAGAAGCGGAACAGCAGACGGCTGATCGTGCTCTTGCCCGCCCCGGTGGGACCGACGATCGCGAGCTTGCCGCCGGCCGGGACGCGGAAGCTGACGCCGTGCAGGATCTCGCGGTCGGGGCGGTAGCCGAACCGCACATCCTCGAAGGCGACGGCGGCGGCGGTCCCCGGGGCGGCCTGGAGCGGCCGCGCGTCCGGCGCGTCCGCGACCTCCTGCCCGACCTGCAGCAGGCGGAACATCTGCTCCATGTCCACCAGCCCCTGACGGATGCTCATGTACACGAAGCCGAGGAAGTTCAGCGGCTGATACAGCTGCATCAAATAGGTGTTGACCAGTACGAAGCGCCCCACCGTCATGGTGCCGGCCCGTACCCCGTGGGCCGCCATCAGCATCAGCACCGTCAGCGCGACGGAGATGATCGCCGCCTGCCCGATGTTGAGCAGGTTGAGCGAGACCTGCACCCGCACCGCGGCGCGCTCGTACCGCGCCTGGGTCTCGTCGAAGCGGCGGGCCTCGTGCGCCTCGTTGCCGAAATACTTGACCGTCTCGTAGTTCAGCAGGCTGTCGAGCGCGCGGTTGTTCGCCTCGTTGTCCATGTCGTTCATGGTGCGGCGGATCTTCACCCGGAACGCCGCGAAGGACATCGTGAAGCCGACATAGGACGCGACGGCCGCCGCCGTGATCAGCGCGAAACGCCAGTCGAACAGCCGCCAGATGATGCCGGTGACCAGCAGCATCTCGGCGAGCGTCGGCACGACGTTGAACACGCCGAGGCGCAGGACGGTCTGCATCCCCGTCGTGCCGCGCTCGATCGCGCGCGACAGGCCCCCGGTCTGGCGGTCCATGTGAAACCGCATCGACAGCCGGTGCAGGTGGCGGAAGGTGCGTATCGCCACCCGCCGGACGATGCGCTGCTGCACGGCGACGAACACCGCGTCGCGCAGTTCGGCGAAGGCCGCGGACGCCAGCCGCAGCAGCCCGTAGCCGAGGATCAGGGCCAGCGGGATGCTCAGCATCCCCTCTCCGCCCTTGGGCGCCAGCGCGTCCACGGCCCGGCTGTAGACCAGCGGCACCGCGACGGTCGCGACCTTGGCCAGCAGCAGGAAGCCGAAGGCTGCCAGCACGCGCAGCCGCACGCCCCGGTCGTCACGCGGCCAGACATAGGGGATCAGCGACCGAATGGTCGCCCAGGCGGTGCGCACGGGCGGCATGCCCTCGGCGTCGAGTGGCACGCCGTGCGTGCGGAGGGTGCGGGCCATGATTGCGATGTGGCATCACATGGACGCCTTGCAAAGCACGGACAGATGCCGGGGCAGCGTGACAATGTGCTATGCGCCACGCCCGTCATGTCCGCCCATCCCCGCCCCGACGCCGCCCCGTCCGCTCCCCCCGCCGGCAACGCCGCGCCGTTCCTGCGCCACATCGCGGCGTGCCGGACCGCCGTGCTGCCCGGCCGGCGGCTGGAGTTCGTGTTCGGTGGCGTCGAGGTGGGCTTCGTCGCCCCGGCGCTGGCCGATCGTCTGCGTACCATGGACGGCTTCACGGTCGCCGGCGGCCGGGTCGCGTGCGCAGGCCAGGACGCGCTCGATGCCGCGCTCGCGCTGCTATGGGCGGACGGGACGCTCCGCCGGCGCGGGGAGGCCTTCGACATCCGGGCCGATCACGCCGGTCCCTCGCTCGGCACCATCGACCGCGGCGCGCTGCCGGCCTTCGGCATCGCCGCGTCCGGGGTGCACGTCAACGGCCTGGTGGAGCGGCCCGACGGGCTGCATGTCTGGATCGCCAAGCGCGCGGCGGACAAGCCGACGGACCCCGGCAAGCTTGACCACGTGACGGCGGGGGGCATTCCCGCCGGCCTCTCGCCCGCGGCCACGCTGGTCAAGGAAGCGGCGGAGGAAGCGGCCATCCCGCCCGATCTGGCGACGGCCGCGCGCCCGGTCGGGGTCATCGCCTATGCGATGGAGCGGCCGGAGGGTCTGCGCCGGGACCGGCTCTATTGCTACGACCTGACGCTGCCCGACGGATTCGAGCCCCGCCCGGCGGATGGCGAGGCGGCGTGGTTCGCCCTGTGGCCGGCCGCGCGCGTGCTGGCGGCGGTGCGCGACACCGACGACTTCAAGTTCAACGTCAGCGTCGTGCTGATCGACCTGTTCGTCCGGCGCGGACTGATCGAGGGGCCGGCGGCCGCGATGCTCCGCGCGGCCCTCGATCGGGAGTAGCCGGCGGCGTCAGTAACCGGCAGCGTCCGGCGTCAGGCCTCGGGCGGCGCCGCGGCGATCGGGATTTCGCGGGTGTCGGGCTGATCGCCGGTGCCGGGGATCGACTCGTCGTCGCTCCCGCCATCGTCGGAATCCGCCTGCATGCCCTGCTCGTCGCCGCCGTTGCCCTGCCGGCGCGGCGCCCCGCCCCCGTTGCCGCCATTGCCCGACTGCTGCTGCGCGGCCTGGTTCATGGCGTTGAGGATGCGGAAATAATGCTCGGCGTGCTGGAAGTAGCCTTCCGCCATCACGCGGTCGCCGGCGCTGGTCGCGTCGCGGCCAAGCTGGAGGTATTTCTCGAACAGCTGCTGGGACGTGCCACGCACGCGCACATCCGGGCCGTTGCTGTCAAAGACGTGGTTGCGGTTGAGCGGTATGCCGCCACCGTGATGGCGCATGCCACCGCCACCGCCGCCACCACCGCCATTGCTGCGATGGTTGCGTCCACGCATCCGTTTCATGTTCATGCGTCTGCCGTCACGCCTTCTCTGTCTGCGGCGCCCGGGTCCTGGGGTCGCGCCTCATCGGCCCGCCGCACGAGGCGACGCTGTCGGCGAGGCCCGCATCCAGAGGCATTGCCCCGAGGCCTGTCTGTCCTAACCGGCTTTGGTCCGGGGTCCGCCCCATACGGGCAATCCCCCGGTCATCAGCCAACACCCGCGTCGAAGCGATCCCGAGGGCGCCGTCCGGCTGAGGGCTTGCAGGCACTGTCCCTCACGGTGTGCCCGCCGCGTTCTGGAAGCTAACGGCCACGCCCAACCGTGCCAAACGGTTTTTTCATCTTCCGCCGCGGTGCGGCACGCGGGTCACACCTGCGTCCCCCCGCCCGTCCCTCCGCCTTCCTCCCCGGGCGTGCCGGCCGGCCGCAGCACGACGGCGCGCGCCAGGCCCGCCAGATCGCGCCGCGGGTCGGCGTCGAACCCCCACCGCGCCGCCAGGTCGGCAAGTGCCGCCGCCTGATCCGCCCCGTGTTCGAAGACGGCAACCCCGCCCGGCGCGAGCAGCGCGGACAAGGTCGGCAGCAGGCGGCGATAGGGGTCGAGACCATCGGCGCCGCCGTTCAGGGCGCTCGCCGGCTCGTGCCGGGCGACCTCGGGCATCAGCGCGGCGATGGTGTCGCGCGGAATATAGGGCGGATTGGCCACGATCACATCAAAGCGGCCGCGCAGTGCGGCATCCCAGTCCGCGCAGAGGAAGGCGGCGCGTCCCGCCAGCCCGAGCGCCGCCGCGTTACCCGCCGCGAGCGCGCAGGCCGAAGGCACGACGTCCACGCCGAGCCCCCAGGCGTCCGGCCATTCGGACAGCAGCGACAGCAACAGGCAGCCGGTGCCGGTGCCGAGGTCGAGCACACGCAGGCCGCGCCCGGATGGCGGCGCCGGGGCGGCGGCAAGCGCTGCCTCCACTACCGTCTCGCTGTCGGGACGCGGAATCAGGGTCGCGGGCGAGACGGCGAACGGCAGGCTCCAGAACTCCCGCGTGCCCAGCAGATACGCGAGCGGCACCCGGGCGGCCCGCCGCTCGATCAGGCGGTGATAGTCGCTCGCGGCGAGCGGCGCGGCGCGGTCGGCGAGCAGCGTGGCGGCATCGACGCCGAGCGCATGGGCAAGCAGCAGCCGCGCCTCCAGCCGGGGCGTGTCGATCCCGGCCTCGGCGAGGCGGGCGGCGCCCCAGTCCAGTGCCGCGGCGCGCGTGACGGCGCCGCCCATGTCAGGTCTCGGCGGCGAGGCGGGCCGCCTGATCCTCGGCGATCAGCGCGTCGATGAACTCGTCGAACTCGCCCAGCATGACGCGGTCGATCTTGTAGAGCGTCAGGTTGATGCGGTGGTCCGACACGCGGCCCTGCGGGAAATTGTACGTGCGGATGCGCTCGCTGCGGTCCCCGGTGCCGACCTGCGACTTGCGGTCGGCGGCGCGGGTCGCGTGCAGCGCCGCGCGCTGCTGCTCGTACAGGCGCGCGCGCAGGATCTTCATCGCCTTGGCGCGGTTCTTGTGCTGACTTTTCTCCTCCTGCATGGCGACGACGATGCCGCTCGGCAGGTGGGTGATGCGCACGGCGCTTTCGGTCTTGTTGACGTGCTGGCCGCCGGCGCCGGAGGCGCGATAGACGTCGACGCGCAGATCGCCCTCGTCCACGTCGACATCCACCTCCTCGGCCTCCGGCAGCACGGCGACGGTGACGGTGGAGGTGTGGATGCGGCCCTGGCTTTCGGTCGCCGGGACGCGCTGAACGCGATGGACGCCCGATTCGAACTTCAGCCGCGCGAACACCCCGCGGCCGGTGATCTCCGCGATGCCTTCCTTGAGCCCGCCGAGGTCGCTGTCGGCGTATTCCAGCAGCTCGAACCGCCAGCCACGCAGGGCGGCGTATTTCTGATAGGCGCCGAACAGCTCGGCCGCGAACAGCGCCGCCTCGTCGCCGCCGGCGGCCGGGCGGATTTCGAGGATGGCGGAACGCTCGTCGGCCTCGTCCTTCGGCAGCAGGGCGATGCGCAGCTCGTGCTGGAGGCCGGGGATGCGCTCCTTGAGGTCGCGCAGCTCGCCCTCGGCCAGCTCGCGCATCTCCGGGTCGGCGAGCAGCGACTCCGCCTCCGACTGGGCCTGCTCGGCGGCGCGCAGCTCGTCGATGCGCGCGACGATCGGCTCCAGCTCCGACAGCTCCTTGGACAGGCGCGCATAGTCGTCGCCGGCGACGCCCTCGCTCAGCATCGCCCGCACCTCGTCGGCACGGGCGGCGATACGCTCCAGCGCGTCGGCGAAGCTCATCGCAGCCGGTCTGCCACCTGTGCCAGCGGGACGGCCGATTGCGCGCCGGTCGCGAGGTCCTTGACCTGCGCCACCCCGGCGGCGAGGTCGTCGGCGCCGATGATGACGGCGGCGCGGGCGCCGGTCTTGTTGGCGCGTTCCATGCGGCGCTTGAGATTGCCGCGATAGGCCATCTCCGCCCGAAGCCCGGCGGCGCGCAGGCCTTGCAGCACGCCGATCGCCGCATCCTCCGCCGCCGCGTCGACCGGGATGACGGCGACGGGCGCGGGCGCGGTAATGGTCCAGCCGCTCGATGCTCATGCGCGCCT
>NZ_BANB01000217.1 GCF_000964365.1 Acidisphaera rubrifaciens HS-AP3
GTCGGCACCGGCCCCGGCGCCGGGCAGTAATTCGTCAGCGCCCAGCAACTGCCGGTCGCGGTGCTGCTGATGTCGAACAGCTTCTGCCGGTCGAGCCCCAGCCGGTCGGCGAGGACGAACGCCTCCGACACGCCGAGCATGGAGATAGCCAGCAGCATGTTGTTGCAGATCTTCGCCGCCTGCCCCGCGCCCGGCCCGCCCGCATGCACGATGTTCTTGCCCATCGCGCGCAGCACCGGCTCCGCCCGCGCGAACGCCGCATCCGTGCCGCCCACCATGAACGTCAGCGTGCCCGCGACCGCGCCGCCCACGCCGCCGGAGACGGGCGCGTCGAGCATCGCGAGCCCCGCCGCCTCGGCCGCCGCCGCCGCCTCGCGCGTGGTCGCGACGTCGATCGTGGAGCTGTCGATCAGCAGCGCGCCCGTGCCGCGCAGCGCCGCGATGATGCCTTCCTCCCCCAGACACACGGCGCGCACGTGCTGCCCCGCCGGCAGCATGGTGATCACCACGTCCGCGCCCTTGATCGCCTCGGCGACGCTCGCCGCCCGCGTGCCGGTGAAGCCGGCCATCGCCTCGGCCGACAGGTCGAACCCGGCGACGCTGTGTCCGGCCTTCAGCAGATTGGCCGCCATCGGGCCGCCCATGTTGCCCAGGCCGATGAACGCGATCTTCGTTCCCATGACGCTTACAGCACCTCGAACACGTGATAGACGGGACCGCCCGGCGGCCTGTGCCCGGTGCCGACGGCGGCCATGCGGGTCAGCCACAGGTATTTCGCCGCACCGGTTTCAAACATGACGGTCGTGCGGAAATAATACTCCGACGGATCGACCGCCTCGCCGCGCCCCAGCCGCGCCATCACCGCCTCCGGCCCGTGGCGCCAGCCGCGATAGGTCATGCCGATCAGCGCGTCGTCGTCGGTCTTCAGCACCAGCCGCACGTCGAGCTGCATCACCCCGTCCGGTCGCGCGATGATCCAGTCGGACCCGCCCGGCATGACGGTGCCGCGCAGCCGCTCGCCCTCGAACGCCCCGCCATCCACCACGCCGACCAGCCGCTCCCCCATCGGGCCGGCGCCCAGCCGCTGCAGCGGGCCGACCTGAAGCGTGAGCGTGAACAGCGGCGTGGTGCGTATGTCGGCCATGGCGGGCCTCCTCGGACGTTCTTCCCGCGGTATCGTCCTGTATCGCCCCCCCGGCGGCAAGTCGGGGCCGTTGGGGCGGCCTCTCTGCCGAGTGCCGCCCCCTTCCGGATCAATTCCTTTTGCGCTCACCCTCTTGTGTATGCACGGGCGTGCATGGTCTGTGTGCGCGCAACGGCAGAAGGATTCAGCGATGCCCGATACGCATGTCGCCCAGGCGGCCTCCCCGCCGGAAGTCCGGGAAGTGCGGTTGCAGGACTACCGCCCGCCGGTCTTCCGGGTAGATACGGTGGACCTGCATATCCGCCTGCACGAGATGCGCACCGTCGTGCGCGCCGCGCTGGTGCTGCGTCGGGCGGCGCCCGGTCCGCTGCAACTGGACGGCGAAGGGCTGGAACTGCTGGCCATCCGCCTCGACGGCGCGCCGCTGCCGCCCGACCGCTATGCGCTCGACGCGCACGGCCTGACCATCGACACCCTGCCCGACTCCTGCCGGCTGGAGACCGAGGTCGCGATCAACCCCGGCGCGAACACGCTGCTGTCCGGCCTCTATGTCTCGGGCGGCAATTTCTACACCCAGTGCGAGGCGGAGGGGTTCCGCCGCATCACCTTCTTCCCCGACCGGCCGGACGTGCTGGCGCGCTACACCACCACGCTCGTCGCGGACGCCGCGCGCTGCCCGGTGCTGCTGTCCAACGGCAACCCGGACGGCGAGGGGCGCAACGAGGACGGCACCCATTGGGCGCGCTGGGTCGATCCGCACCCGAAGCCCGCCTATCTGTTCGCCGTCGTCGCCGGCGACCTGGTCGCCGTGCGCGACCGCTTCCGCACACGCTCGGGCCGGGACGTGGCGCTGGCGATCTGGGTGCGCGAGGGCGACCAGCATAAATGCGATCACGCCATGTGGTCGCTCAAGACGTCGATGAAGTGGGACGAGGATACCTACGGACTCGAATACGACCTCGACGTGTTCAACATCGCCGCCGTGTCGGACTTCAACATGGGCGCGATGGAGAACAAGGGCCTCAACGTCTTCAACACGAAATACGTCCTCGCCCGGCCGGAGACCGCGACCGATGCCGACTATCAGGGGATCGAGACGGTCATCAGCCACGAGTATTTCCACAACTGGACCGGCAACCGCGTCACCTGCCGCGACTGGTTCCAGCTCTCGCTGAAGGAAGGGCTGACGGTCTTCCGCGACCAGACCTTCACCGCCGATCTCGGCAGCGAGGCGGTCAAGCGCATCAGCGACGTGGTCCGCCTGCGCGCGGCGCAGTTCCCCGAGGACGCGGGACCGCTCGCCCATCCCGTCCGCCCCGACCGCTACCGCAAGATCGACAATTTCTACACCGCGACCGTCTACCAGAAGGGCGCGGAGGTGATCCGCATGCTCCGCACCCTGATCGGGACGGAGGCGTTCCGCCGCGGCATGGACCTCTATATCGCGCGCAACGACAACAGCGCCGCAACGATCGAGGATTTCGTCGCCGCCATGGCGGAGGCATCGGGCCGCGACCTGTCGGCCTTCATGACCTGGTACGACCAGGCCGGCACGCCCACGCTAACCGTCAGCGACGCCTACGACGCCGCCGCGCGGCGCTACACGCTGACGCTGCGGCAGGAGACGGCGCCCACGCCGAACCAGCCCGACAAGCGGCCGGTGATGATCCCGGTCGCGATGGGCCTGCTCGACCCGTCGGGCGGCGCGCTGCCGATGCGCCTCGCCGGCGAGAACGAGGCCGGCGCCGCGACCCGTGTCATCACGCTCGACGCCGCCGAACGCCAATTCGTGTTCGAGGATGTGCCCGTCCCGCCGGTGCCCTCGCTGCTGCGCGGTTTCTCCGCCCCGGTGCGCCTCGCCGGCCTGTCGCGTGAGCGTCTGCGCTTCCTCGCCGCCCATGACAGCGACCCCTTCGTGCGCTGGGACAGCGGGCAGCACTACATGACCGACGTGCTGCTCGACGCCGTCGCCGCCGGGCGCGACGTGGACGATGCCGGCATCCTGGACATCGTCGCCAACGCCCTCGGCGCGCACGGGCGCGATCCGGCGCTGGTGGCGGAGGTGCTGACCCTGCCGTCCGAGGCGGCGCTGGCGGACGCGATGGCGACGGTCGATCCCGACGGCATCCACCGCGCCCGCGAAAGCGCCCGCCGCGCGATCGGCCACGCGCTGCGCGACCGTTTCGCGCGAACCTACGACGCCCTCACCGACACCGGCCCCTATGC
>NZ_BANB01000216.1 GCF_000964365.1 Acidisphaera rubrifaciens HS-AP3
GGCGTCGCGTCTCCGGACCGCGCCGCCGGCGGGACCGCGGCCGGCGCGGCGGGCGGCAGCCTGGATGTGGATGTGTCCGCGAGGCTCGCGACCGGCGCCGGCGCGGACGCCGGGTGGTCGGGCATCTTCCGCCCGATCACCAGCCAGCCTGTGCCGAGCACCGCCGCTGCGACGACGGCCGTTGCAAACCACCGGACCCGCGACCGGCCCCGTCCGGCGGGCGCCACCACCGGTGCTGGACCCATGACATCGCTCGCCCCTTCGTCCTCCGTCGGCGCGTCGTCGCGCCCGGCATGGGCCTCCTGCGCCGCCAAATAGGCGAAGGCGGAGCTGTATTCGTCAAACCGCCGGCCTTCCTCGTCGCCGCCCGCGCCATCGGGCAGCGGATCGTCGAGCGCATAGGGCTCCGACGCCTCGGGCCACTCATGCGCCGCCGGCGCATCCACGATCTCCGGGACCGGCGCCCGAAGACCCTCGGTCTCCGCCGCGCCGGCATCCCCGGTCGCCTCGACCGGCCAGATCCCGCCGGAATCGTCCGCCTCGACCACCGCGGACTCGCCGGGCCAGGTCACGGGCGCCTCCGCCGCCGGCTGTTCCGCGGTCGGTTCGTCCCAGACCGGGGCGCCCTCGGCGCCAGCGTCGGCGTCCACCGCCCCGGTCGGCGCGAGCGCGCCCGCCGGGACGGGCTCCGACGCAGATGCCCCGGCCTCCGCCATTCCCTCTGCCGCGGGGATCAGCGTCGGCACGTCCGGGGCGATCCAGTCCGGCAGGACCGGCGAGAAACTGATATCGACGGGGTGATACGCATAGGGCGCGTCGGGTCCGTCCGTCGCAGCAGGCGTCGCGGCAGCCTCCGCCCAGACATAGCCGCCGTCATCGTCCGCCGCCGCCGGTTCGGGATCGAGCCGCACGAAGCACAGCCCGACCGCCATCAACGCGTCGGCAATCGGCACCAGGCCGTCATCTCCGACGAGCAGGACCGACAGCGCACGGGACCGCAGCGCCGCAAGCTCCCGCAGACCCGCGAGATTGCCGGGGTTCAGCCGCTGCGCGTCGCGCACGATCGCGACCAGCCGCAGCCCCGCCGTGGCATACAGATCCGGCAGGTCGAACAGCGCCGCCGGGACGGCATTCGCGTCGAGCCCGAACGCTTCGGCAAGGACGGCGTCGGTCAGCCCGTCCGCCCCCGCCGCCAACACCACGACGTCATCCCCCGCCGACAGGCGGGCGCGGGCGACGGTGTCGGCGCATGCCAGGCGGAGGGCGGGATCGGCGCCGACCGCGACAACCAGGCCGTGCCCCTCCGCGATGGCGTCCGTCACCACGCGCTCGGGCCCGACCGTGCCCACGCGCGCAGGGGACGCCCCGATCGCGTCATCTGCCGCCATGTCGTTCATGCGCCGTCAGCCGCGCCCGGCATCGACCCCCCGCTCCATGAGAAAGGCCACGCGACCGTGCGGATCACCGCCGGCGCGAGCCGTCTCCTTCCGCGCGATCGTAATAGCGGGGTGGCACGACGCGAAACCTTGGAACGCCCCCCTACCCGCGAAAATTGTCCGCCGTTGCCGTGTTCCCGCGCCTGCCGGCACCCTGGCCGCACCGATGGCCACTCCGGCCGCACGGCGGCGCCGGTTGCCAAGGCCACCCTAGGAATAATAGCCTAATATCCACGCGTGCAATTCCGCCCGCCGTGCCAGGAGCCCCCGTATGGCGCCAGATCCCCTGTTCGTGCTCGCCGGTATTCCGGCGTTCGTGCCGTATGCGCCGTATGTGCTGGCCCTGTTCGGCCTCTGCGCCGCCGTCATGCCATGGCTGCCGGTGCCGGGCGCCGGTCAGCCGGTCTATCGCCGCGTCTATGGCGTCGTGAACGCGCTCGCGCACAACTACCGCAACGCGGCCAATGCCGCCCTCGCCGCGGCGAAGGCCGCCGCGCCGTCGGGGTCGACGCCGGGGCCCTGAGGCTCCGGCGCGCGTCCCGTCAGAACAGCACGATGGCGCGGCTGATCGCCAGATAGAGACCGATCAGGAACGGCACCCCGACGGCGAGCCAAGCGATCACCCCGGTGACGCCGAATCCGCCCCGGGCGATCCTGTCCACGCTGGCGACCGTCGTGCCCTCGTGCCGCAGGGCGCTCTCGCGCGCGAGTTCCGTCTCGCTCATCCAGTGACGTTGATCCACGGGCCGGACCAGCAGGTTGCAGATCAGGCCGCAGACCAGCAGCCCCGCCATCATGTACAGCGTGTAGTCGTAGACCAGATTGTGCGCGACGCCGCGATCGAGTTCGAACTGCCGGAGCCCCGCGATCAGCGCCGGCCCGACCACACCCGCGACGGACCAGGCGGTGATCAGCCGGCCGTGGATCGCGCCCACCATCGCGGTGCCGAAGATGTCCGCGAGATAGGCCGGCACGGTGGAGAAGCCGCCGCCGTACATGCTCAGGATGATGCAGATCGACACCACGAACAGCGACGGTATGCCGAGATGCCCCCAGGTCGGCAGCAGGCAATACAGGGCGATGCCGATGAGGAAGATGACTGAATAGGTATTCTTGCGGCCGAGCCGATCGGACAGGGACGCCCAGAACAGCCGCCCCAGGCTGTTGAACAGGCTGATGAGGCCGACCAGACCCGCCGCCGCCGCCACGATCGCCGCCTTTTGCCCGACGCCCAGCGCGGTGCCCGTATCGAGCCCCAGGAGGCGCGGGCCGAACACCTCCTGCAGCATCGGGCTCGCCATCGCGATCACCGCGATGCCCGCGGTGACGTTGAGGCACAGGACGCCCCAGATCAGCCAGAACTGCGGCGTGCGCCACGCCCGGTTGAGATGCACGTTCCCGCGGGTCACCAGCGCCTTATGCGCCGTGTCTGCCGGGGTCCATCCCGCCGGCCCCCATCCGTTCGGCGGCACGCGGAAGCCGAAGGCGCCTAGCGACATCGCCACGAAATAGATGACGCCCAGGATCATCAGCGCCTGGGCGACCCCGGCCACGCCGTTCGCCGCGAAACGGTGCATCAGCCAGACGGCGAGCGGCGCGCCGATCATGGCGCCGCCGCCATAGCCCATGATGGCCAATCCGGTCGCGAGGCCGCGACGGTCGGGGAACCATTTGATGAGGGTTGAGACCGGCGTGATGTAGCCGAGCCCCTCGCCGATGCCGCCGATCAGGCCACAGCCCAGATAAACCAGCCAAAGCTGGTGGATCGACACACCGAACCCGCCGATGACCAGGCCGCCGCCCCAGCACAGGGCGGCGATGAAGCCGGCCTTGCGCGGCCCCGCGTGTTCGAGCCAGCCACCCCAGATCGCCGCCGAGATGCCGAGCACGGCGATGAACGTCTCGAAGACGTGCGTCTCCGCCGGGACGGTCCAGTTGCACGTGCGGGTGAACAACTCGCCCCAGAAGCCGATATCGGCGCACGCGGCGGCGTTCGTGCCCGGCACGAGATGGGCCATCGGCAACCAGAACACCGAAAAGCCATAGGCCATGCCGATACAGAGATGGATCGCGAGGGCTGCCGGCGGCACCAGCCAGCGGTTGAACCCCGGCCCCGCGATCGTGCGCTCCCGCGCGAGCAGGCCGCCTCCTCCCGCCGGCACCCCTGCGGTGCCCGACACGTTATCCATTTCCACCCCCGTCTCGCTTTATTGTTTCTATTCGGCCTGCGGGTGATCCGCGACGATCCCGCGGCCGCGGGCGGGATTACAACAACTCAACAGCCTTGATTGCAAATGCATCAAGCCCGGCGCCGCCCTTGGCCAGATGCTCCTTGATGGCCGCCCGCATCCGCGGGTCCCAGAACTTCCGGATGTGGTCGGCGATCGACTCCGGCGCGCGCTCCGGGCCCTGGTGCGCGAAAAAGTGGCCGATCTGGTTGACCATCGCCACCAGCTTTTCATCCTGATGCAAGCGTCGTCTCCGTCTGGACTCGATGGGGGTGGGTGAACAGTTCGAATCCGTCCGCGCGCACGATGCCGGCGAGGGTGATGCCCGCCGCCTCGGCGGTCCGCAGGGCGAGGGCGGTCGGCGCGGACACGGCCGCGATCATCGGCACGCCGAGCCGCGCGGCCTTTTGCACCAGTTCGACGGAAATGCGGCTGGTGAGCAGCACCACGCCGTCATCGGCCCGGGCGCCCGCCCGCAGCAGCGCGCCGGCCAGCTTGTCGAGCGCGTTGTGCCGCCCGACATCCTCGCGCAGCGCCACGATGCCGCCGCCCGGCCGCCAGAACGCGGCCGCA
>NZ_BANB01000215.1 GCF_000964365.1 Acidisphaera rubrifaciens HS-AP3
GAGCGCCGCCCCCTCCGGCCGCGCGCCGATCAGCGCCGCCTCCGCCGCCGGCACGCGCATCGCCGTCTCGCCCACGCCCGTCAGCGCGATCCGCGCCTCCGCCACCGCGTCGCCCGCGCGGCACAGCACCACCGAGACGGCGGCCAGCGCGTAATCGCCGTGCCGCCGCGCCATCTCCTCGAACCCCCATCCCGCGCCGTCCGGCAGCGCCGGCAAGTCGATCGCGACCAGCATCTCGTCCGGCGCGAGCGACGTCGTCAGCGCGCCGACCAGGAAATCCGGCATCGTGCTACGCCGCTCGCCGCCCGCCGATCGTATCGTCAGCACGGCATCCAGCAGCAGCGCCAGCATCGGCAGCTCCGCCGCCGGATCGGCATGCGCGAGACTGCCGCCGAACGTGCCCCGGTTGCGTATCGTCGGATGCGCGACATGCGTCATCGCGTGCGCCAGCACCGGGAACAGCGACGCCACCAGGGCCGAGGTCTCGACCGCGACATGCCGCGCGCGCGCGCCGATGCGCAGCCCGCCCGGCGTGCGCGTGATGTCGCCGAGGCCGTCGATGCGGTTGATGTCGATCAGCAGCGACGGGCGCAGCAGGCGGAAATTGGCCATCGGCATCAGGCTCTGCCCGCCGGCCAGCAGCTTCGCCTCCGGCTCGTCGCGCAGCAGCGCCACCGCCTCGGCGACGTCGCGCGCCGCGTGATAGCGCAACGGCGCCGGCTTCACGCCGCACCCCATTCCGGTCGCACGCACCGGGCACGCGGCATCGCGTCCTCCGCCCAACTTGCTTAACTGAACCGACCCTAGGCGCCCCCGGCGGCCGGCGTCAAGCCGGGCTCAGGCGCGCGCGGCGATCGCCTCCTCCACGTCGCGCAGCCGGTCCTTGCCGAAGTAAATATCCCCGCCCACGAAGAAGGTCGGGGCGCCGAACGTGCCGCGCTCCACCGAACGCTGCGTGTTCTCCAGCAGCGCCGCCTTCACCGCCGCATCCTGCGCCCCGGCCGCCAGCGCCGCGGCGTCCAGCCCCGCCTCCTGCAGCACGGACGCGACGACCGCCGGATCGTCCATCTTCTTCGGCGTCGCCCACATGTGGCGGAACACCGCGTCGACATAGCGCTCGAACACGCCCATGCCCTGCGCCGCCACCGCCATGCGCATCAGCAGCAGCGTGTTGACCGGGAAATGCGGGTTCATCTGAAAGGCGATGCCGTGCCGCGCGACGAATCGCTCGCGCTCCAGCCGCTCGTACTCCAGCCGGTTGCGTATCCCCGCCATGCTCTCCGCCGGCGAGCGGTTGTTGGTCAGCTTGAACACCCCGCCCAGCAGGATCGGCACATAGGTGAAGCGCGCGCCCGTGCGCGCCTCGATCGCCGGGATCACGCAATGGCTGAGATAGGCATTCGGACTGCCGAAATCGAAATGGAACTCGACCGCGCCCATCGCCTCACCACCGCTCGCCATAGGGGCGTATCTCCTGTTCGAAGGTCCAGGCATCGCGCGGCTGCGTGTACAGCGCCCAGTACGCGTCGCCCACCGCCTCGGGCCGCATCAGCCGGTCGGGCGGGAGCGCCGCCACCGCCGCCTCGCCCTCGCGCGCGCGCAGCCGTTCGCGCACCCACGCGGTGTCCACGCCCGCATCGATCACCAGATGCGCGACATGGATGTTCTGCGGCCACAACTCGCGCGCCGCACTCTGCGCCATCGCGCGCAGCCCCGCCTTGGCCGCGGCGAAGGCCGAGAATCCGACCGCGCCGCGCAGGCTCGCGGTGGCACCCGTGAAGAAGATCGCGCCCTCGCCGCGCGGCAGCATCAGCCGCGCCGCCTCCCGCCCCGCGAGAAACCCGCCATAGCAGCCCATCTCCCACACCTTGCGGAACACCCGTTCGGTGGTGTCCAGCAGCGGGAAGCTCACGTTGGCGCCGACGTTGAAGATGCAGACGGCAAGCGGCGCCGTCGCCTCCGCCTCCTGCAGGAAGGCGTTGATCTCCTCCTCGCGCCGCGCGTCGAGCGAGCGGCCCTCCGCGCGGCCGCCCGCGGCGGCGATCGTGTCCACCAGCGGCGCCAGCTTCTCGCCGTTGCGGCGGCCGGCGAACACGATGAACCCCTCGGCGGCGAAGCGGCGCGCGATGGCGGCGCCGATGAAATCCCCGGCGCCGATCACGGCGACGGTCGCATGTCTGTGCGCCACGGCCTGCTCCCCTGCTGCGCCGCCCCTGCTGGACCGACCCGGCGGCGGGGCGAAAGGAGCGGCGGGGGGAAAGGATAGGCACGGCCGCCGCCGCCGCGCCACTTGCGGCGCGGGCGCCCCGGCTATGCCTCCGCCGCCTGCGTCAGCACCGCATCCAGATGCGCCGCCAGCGCCCGGTAGTCGCCGTTGTCACCATCGAGCGCGAGCGCGCCGGTGATCGCCGTCAGCGCGTCGGCATACCGCCCCGCCTCGAACAGCAGCGACGCCAGCCCCGCGCGCAGGTCCGCCCGCTCCGGCGCCAGCGCGATCGCCTGCCG
>NZ_BANB01000214.1 GCF_000964365.1 Acidisphaera rubrifaciens HS-AP3
GACGCCCGCATCGGCCAGCCGCCGCGCCAGCGCGTCGAGCGCGTCCGGCGGCAGCAGCGAGGCCTGCGTCATGTGCCCCACCGCGACGCGGCCGCCGCGCCGCATCGCCGCCGTCTTGGCGCAGACATAGTCGATCTGCATCCCGGCCGTGCTGTCGCCCATGTCGAGATGCATGTCGATCTCGGCATCGAAGGCGTGCGCGAGGTCGAAGACGCGGTCGATCTGCCCGCGCGGGTCGCGGTCGATATAGGGCGCGGCGCCGATCGCGCGGGCGCCGCGGCGCAGCCCTTCGATCAGCAGCGCGTCCGTCTCCGGGCTGTCGGTCAGCCCCTCCTGCGGGAAGACGCAGAGTTCGACGTCGATCGCCCAGGCATGGTCGCGCGCCAGCGCCGCGACGCCGTCATAGCCGCGCAGGCCGATCACCGGATCGACCTCCACATGGGTGCGCATGCGCGTCGTGCCCCAGCCGATCGCCCGCTCCAGGGTGCGGCGGCCGCGCGCATAGACATCCTCGGCGGTGAAGTCCCGCTTGGCCCGCGCGGTCAGGCGCACCGCCTCGGCCACCGACCCCTCGGCGGCCGGGCAGCGGTCGAGGATGCAGGTCTTGTCGAGATGCACATGCGTCTCGACGAGGCCGGCGATGAGCAGGCGCCCATCCGCCGGCAGCACCGCCGCCGCGTCCGCCGTCAGGGCCGCCGCGACGGCGGCGATGCGCCCTTCGGCGATGCCCACGTCATGCAGGCCGGGCCGCCCCGCGAGACACGCGGCCCGGACGATGGTGTCGAGCACGATACCCCTCTCTGTCGCTGCGCCGCGCCGCCGGTTGGCCGGCGCGCGGGAGGGTCAGCTTGCCAGAAGTTCGGCGAGCTTCGCATCGATGAAGTCGCAGTCGACCGGGTTGGTGCCCGGGCCGCCCGCGAAATGGCCCCAGATGGAGTCGACCAGGATCAGCTGTGCGCGGGGCATGTGGGCGACTTCGAACGCGCTGTCCTCGGGCGGGAAATAGAGGTCGGTCTTGCCCGGCATGACGTAAGCGCGGGCCTTGATCGCGCCGAGGGCCTTCTTGAAGTCGCCGTGATAAAGCTCGTTGGCGCTGATGTCGCCGTTCTGCCACGTCCACAGCATGGTCAGCAGGTTGTTCGGGTCCTTCGGCAGGAAGAAGCCTTCCCAGAAGGCGACGAGGAAATCCTCCAGCGACGAATAGCCGAGCGTCTTGAGGTCGAGTTCCTCGCGGTAGAACGCCTGGCTGAAGCCCCAGCCGGCATAGACGCGCGCCATGGCGCGCAGCCCTTTGGCCGGCTTGGTCGTGTACCAGCCGTCGTTGAACGCCGCGTCGGCCGTCAGCGCCGCCTTCACGCCCTCCAGGAAGACGAAGTTGTGGCGCGAGCACTTGGCCGAGCCGCAGAACGGCGCGATGCGCTCGACCATGTCGGGATAGAGCGCGCCCCAGTGGAAGGTTTGCAGCGCGCCCATCGACCAGCCGGTGACCAGCGGCAGCTTCTTGATGCCGAACTTCTCCGTCACCAGCCGGTGCTGGAGGCGGACGTTGTCGTAGGCCGTTACCTTGGGGAAGCGCGCGGCGTTGTAGGGCTCGGGCGTGTTGCTCGGCGACGAGGACAGGCCGTTGCCCAGCATGTTGGGGATGATGACGAAATACTTGGCCGGGTCGAGCGTGCGGCCGGAGCCCACGAGCCACTCGTTGTCGTAGTGCTGGCCGGAATACCAGGTCGGATAGACGACCGCGTTGTCGGCGGCGGCATTCAGCGTGCCGAACGTCTTGTAGGCGAGCTTGCAGTCGCGGATCGTGGCACCGCTCTGCAGCGTCACGTCGCCGGCGTCGAAGATCGCATAGTCCATGGCAGTCTCCCGTCAGGCCGTCCGGGCGCGGCGGGGCCGGCCCGGACGGGTTCCGTTTTTTCGTTCGGTTGTTCGGTCCGTGCGTCCTCAGGCCGGCTGCGTCGCCGGCTTGCGGATCGCGGAGATCACGCCGTAGGCGATCCCGCCCACCAGCATGGCAGAAATCGCGGTGCAGTATCCAGGCATCGTCTTTTCCACCACGAACGCCACGATCGAACCGGCCGCCCAGGCGATGAAGGCGGTCGGCCGCCAGTCGGCGTCGGCGACCGAGCCCGGACGCACGAGGTACTGGTCGACCAGGATGACCGCGCCGATCGGCGGCACGATGATGCCGAGCAGGCTGAGCCACTGGATGAAGAATGCCCAGATGTTCCCGGCCGCGACGATGATGCCGAGCACGCCGAGCACGACGGCCGCGACCCGCATGTGGCTGCCGGTGATGCGCGACCAGCCGGTCGCCGAGTTGTAGAGGCAGTGCGAGCAGACCGAGCCGAGGTTGCAGTACAGGAACACGAACGCCAGCACGCTCAGCCACGCCATCTGCATGTGATTCATGTAGCCGAACATGTTGTCGGCGCCGAACGGGTTGGCGTTGGGCACCGCGAGCGCCGCCGTCATCACGCCGCCCACCAGCATCGCGACGATGTTGGCGAAGGGGAACGCGCTGAACGTCGCGAGGATGCTGTCGCGCGGGGTGCGCGCCCAGCGGTTGAAGTCGGCGGTGACGGTGCCGGCGTCGATGAACAGCGCGATGACCACCGTCAGGCCCACGCCCATCGACATGGTGGCGACACCGTTGTTGCCGCCATAGGCCCAGATCGCGGCCCAGGTCGTCGTGGACGCGGCGTGCAGGGCGGTCCACAGGCCGAGCACCAGGAACAGCGGGATGGAGACGAGGCCGATATAGTGCAGCCCGCGCACGCCCACGAAGGTGATGCCGATATAGAGAATGCCGGCCACCACCGTCATCGCGACATAGTTCAGGCCGTAGGTGGAGCTGACCAGCGCGCCGGTGATGCCGGTCTGCACCGCGTACCAGCCGAGCAGCAGGGTGGACAGCAGGCCGGAGGCCAGCACGTAGCCGCGGCGGCCGAACACCACGCTCGCCAGCAGCGCGAAGTTGAAGCCGCGCCGCGTGCCGAGGCTGCCGAGCAGCCCGACATAGGCGAGCATGATGAGGTTGCCGATGATCATGGCGACCAGCGCGCGGGCGAAGCCCATGCCGAGCACCAGGATCGAGCCGGTCATCGCCCCGGTGATGATCATCGGGAAGCCGGCCCAGACCAGCGTGACCGAAAACAGGCTCCGGCGCGCCTGCGGCGGCACCGGCGTGTGTTCGTATTCCTCGCCGAGCAGATGATCGACCTGCTGCTCGGCAGCCTCCATACCGGACGCGTGCGGCGGCATCGGGCACTCCTGTTGATGGGGTGTGGGTGGGGCGAGCGCCGGCGCATCGGCGGGACCGGGGTCCGGCCGTCGTCAGGGGCGTCGAAAGCGCCGGCATGTCGGAAGGGCGCGCCTCGTCGCGCGCGGGCACCGTCTAGCTAGCAAGCAGCATGCCGCCCGAGGGCGGGGGCTGTCTATACGGGTTTGGCGGCCAGCGGCTCGGTCTCGTGGATGCGGCCGAGATCGACCTGCAGCCCGTCGCGCGGATGGGTCGTCACGATGTTGACGAAACTCCGCCCCTCCAGGATGTCGCCCTTGCGGTAGACCCTGCGCGCGGCGACGTTGGCCGAAATCGTCTCGTCCTGTCCGCTGATCGTCGCGATCAGCGAGACCTGCGGGTCCGCTTCGAACAGCGCGTCGAGATCGGCGAGCGGCCCGTCCGGGTCGATCGGGTGCACCATCGTCCACGACAGGCCGAGGATGGGCGCGTTGTCGCGCAGGAGTTCGAGATCGTAGAAGCGCCGCATGTCGGCATCCTCCCCGGGACGGTGCAGCAGGGTCAGCCGCGCGGTGACGTCGGTCATCGGGCGGCTGCGCTGGCTCGCCACCCGCAGCAGCAGCGATCGCCGCCCCTCGAACGGCACGATGACCGCGACCGCGCTGAACACGACATTGGCCTTCGGGCGCGAGAAGCGACTGAACATCAGCCCGGTCAGGACGGCGGTGAAGGCGACGCCGCAGATGATCTCGGTCGCCGCGATCACGTGACCATAGAGCGTTTGCGGCGACATCTCGCCGTAGCCGACGGTCGCGAGCGTCTCCAGGCTGAAGAAGAAATGGTCGAGGAACGAGCCGGGCCGCGCCCCGGCGATGGCGCCGGTCTGCGCGATGTAGAGCAGCGCGAAGACGGCGTTGAGCGCGAGGTAGATGACCACGAAGACGGCGGCGAAGACGTGCCAGCGCATCGAGAACAGCAGCGAATAGGCGTCGCGCCAGCCGCCGCCCTCCACCCCGAGCTTGACGGCGCGCAGGCCCTCGAAGTCGAGCCGGACGTTGTGGCGGGACGGCGCGTGCGCCTGCGGCGCGCGGCGGGTCCGCTTGTCCTGACGCGGCGGTCGTGGCAACGGGCGCTTGCGCATCACGGCGATATTAGACCGGACGGGCGCGCCGGTCGCCTCCGACGCGCAACCGGGTCCCGCCGGCCCGCCTTGCCGCCCGGCGGGGCGTGCGCGATCCTGCGCCCGCGCCGTGACGGCACGGCCGAGGGAGGAAGTTCATGGCTGGCAAGGTTGTCATCTCCTGCGCGATCACCGGCGCGATCCACACGCCGAGCATGTCGCCCTACCTGCCCGTCACGCCGGAGGAAATCGCGCGCCAGTCGATCGAGGCGGCCGAGGCCGGGGCGGCGATCATCCACCTGCATGCCCGCGATCCGCAGACCGGCGAGCCGACGCCCGATCCGGCGGTGTTCATGCGCTTCCTGCCGGTCATCAAGCAGTCGACCGACGCGGTGCTGAACATCACCACCGGCGGCGGCATGAACATGACGCTCGACGACCGGCTCGCCGCGCCCCTGCTGGCGAAGCCCGAGATGGCGAGCCTCAACATGGGCAGCATGAACTTCAACATCTCGCGCGCCGGCGAGCGGATCAAGGAATGGAAGCACGCCTGGGAGCAGCCGTACCTGGCGCGCACCACCGGCCACATCTTCCGCAACACGTTCGACGACGTGGCCGGCATCGTCCAGCGCCTCGGCCGCGACCACGGCACCCGGTTCGAGTTCGAGTGCTACGACGTGGGCCATCTGTACAACCTCGCCCACTGCCTCGATCAGAAGATCGTGGAGCCGCCGCTGTTCGTGCAGACGATTTTCGGCATCCTCGGCGGCATCGGCGCGGAGCCGCGCAACCTGATGTTCATGCGCGAGACGGCGGACCGGCTGTTCGGCGACGCCTATGTGTGGTCGGTGCTGGCGGCCGGGCGGCACCAGATGAACTTCACCACGATGGCCGGCATCCTCGGCGGCAACGTGCGCGTCGGGCTGGAGGACAGCCTCTACCTCGGGAAGGGCACGCTCGCGAAGTCGAACGCCGAGCAGGTGGCGAAAATCCGCCGCATCCTGGAGGAGCTGAGCCTGGAGATCGCGACGCCGGCCGAGGCGCGGGCGATCCTGCACCTCAAGGGCGGCGACCGCGTGGGATTCTAACTCGGGCCGCCGCGCGCCCCGCCCGGGTCAGGCGGGGATCGCGGCGGTGTCCGGGACCACGACGGCGAACAGGTCGCGCAGCGCCGCGAGGCTCGCGGCCTGCACCACGGCGGCGGCGATAACCCCGCCGGTATCGTCCGGCAGGTCGCGCGTGGCGGTGGCGCCGGCCACCACGGTCGGGCGGAAGCCGAGGCTGAAGGCGCCGCGGGCGGTCGAGTTGATGCACATATGCGTCATGAAGCCCGCGACGATCACGTCGCTGCGCCCGGTCGCGCGCAGCCGCGCCTCCAGGTCGGTGCCGACGAAGGCGTTGGGCGCGCCCTTGGTGATCACCGCCTCGCCGTCGAGCGGCGCCACCTCGTCGCTGATCTGCCCGATCGGCGCGGTGATGTCATAGGGCGAGCCAGGCCCGGAATTGTGCTGGATGTGGAAGATCGGGATGCCCGCCTCCCGCGCGCGCAGCAGCAGGCGGCGCGCCTCGGCCACCGCCGGCTCCACGCCCGAGAGGCGCATCACGCCCTCGCGGTAGGTGTTCTGGCAGTCCACCATGACCAGGGCGGCGCCGGCCAGAAGCGGCGGCGCATGTCCCAGACCGGCGAGATCGCGCAGCGTGTGCGCCATGGTCCCCTCTCCCCTGTCAGGCCGCGGCGGCGCCGGGCTGCGGCGCCGCCAGGATCAGCGGTCCCGGCCGCACGGCGGTCCATTCCAGCGTGCCGACGGCGGCGCAGCCCGGGCAGGTGATGCTCCAGGCCGGCGCCTCGGTGCCGCAGGCGGTGCAGCGCCACGCGGGATCGGAGGCGGCGGTCGTCGCCCGGCGCAGCGCGTCGCGCGCCGCGACCTCGTCGCCCAGCGCCTCCTCGATGTCGGCCCGCAACGCCCACAGGCGCCGCTGATCGAGCCCGGCGAGGCGCGCGCGCTCCGTCTGCCGCCCGGCCTCCACCGCGTCGCCCGCGTCCAGATGCGCGCGCGCCAAAAGCAGCCGGCTCTCGGGATGATCGATGTTGCCGTCGGCAAGGCGCTGCGCCACGGTCAGCCGCTCGGCCGGGCCATGGGCGGTCGCCAGGGCAAAGGTGGCGAGATCGGGCTGCGGGGCATGCTCCCAGGTGCGGCGCAGGACGCTCTGCGCCCGCCGCTCGCGGCCGCTCGCGCGCAGGCGGCGCGCATAGGCGAGTGCCGCGGCGGTGCTGCCGGG
>NZ_BANB01000213.1 GCF_000964365.1 Acidisphaera rubrifaciens HS-AP3
CGGCGGGCGAGGCCGCGCGCGCGGCGCCGCCGCGGCCGGCGGGGCCGGGGCTTCTGGTGATCGCCAAGGCGAACGATACGCTGCGCGGCCTGTATGACCGGGTCTATCGCGGGCTGCAGGCGCCGCCGTTCGAGGTCGTGGCGGCGATGAATCCCCGCGACATAAGCCTCGGCGACGTGGTCGTGTTTCCCGCGCCGCCCGGCGGCTGGAAGCGGTTGACCGGCCTGACGCGCTGAGGCGCGAGGCCATCAGGTCAAGTCAGCTCAGGTCGTAGCTGAAGCGCCCTTCCGGCGTGACGCCGATCGCGATGTCGTTGATCGGCGTGCCCTCCGCCATCCGGCCCAGCGCCTCGGCGGAGAGTTCGGGCAGGAGGGTGCGGGAGAGGATGTTCTCGATATTGCGGGCACCGGAGCTGCTTTCGGTGCAGCGCGCGGCGATCGTGTCCACGAGGTCGGGCGTGTAGCTGAAGCCCGCGCCATAGGCCGATTTCACGCGCTGCCGGATGCCGCCGAGCTGCAGTTCGACGATCTGGCGGATCACCGCGTCCGACAGCGGGAAATACGGCACCAGCGTCACGCGGCCGAGGAAGGCGGGCTTGAAATACTTCATCAGCTCCGGCCGCAGCGCATCCGCGAGGCCGGTCGCGTCCGGCGCGGCGGCGGGATCGGCGAACAGGCGGGTGATGAGGTCTGTCCCGGCATTCGACGTCATGATCAGCACGGTGTTCTTGAAGTCGATGTCGCGGCCCTCGCCGTCCTTCATCATCCCCTTGTCGAACACCTGGAAGAAGATGTCCTGCACGCCGGGATGCGCCTTTTCCATCTCGTCGAGCAGCACCACGGAATAGGGGCGCCGGCGTACCGCCTCGGTCAGGATGCCGCCTTCGCCATAGCCGACATAGCCTGGCGGGCTGCCCATCAGCAGGCTGACCTTATGCTCCTCCTTGAACTCGGTCATGTTGATGACGGTGAGATTCTGTTCGCCGCCGTACAGCAGGTCCGCGAGCGTGAGCGCGGTTTCCGTCTTGCCGGTGCCGGAGGTGCCGACCATCAGGAACACGCCGATCGGCTTGCGCGGATCGGTCAGCCCGGCGCGCGAGGTGCGGATCGCCTGCGCGACGGCCTCCAGCGCGTGGCTCTGGCCGACGATGCGCTTTTCCATGGCGTCCCGCAGATGGAGCACCGTGCGGATCTCGTCGGTCTGCATGCGTCCGGCGGGGATGCCGGTCCAGCCCTGCACGATCTCGGCAACCGCCTGGGTGTCGACGACCGGGAAAATCAGCGGCTGCTCGCCCTGCACGCGGCGCAGCTCGTCGGATGCCTCCGCGAGACGACGACGCAGGTCGTCCTTGTCGCCCGCCTCGTCCGGGTTCTCGATCGCGGTGCGGGCGGCGGCGATGTCGTCGGCGAGCTTGCGTTCCGTCTCCCATCGCGCCTGCAGCGCCGCGAGCTCCTCGGCCGCCGTGGCGCGTTCGGCGACAAGCTCCGCCAGTCGCGCGGCGTGGTCGATGCCGGCGGCGCTTTCCCGCTCCAGGATGCCCGTTTCGGTATCGATCAGGGCGATCCGCCGCTGCCGGTCCTCGATCGGTGCCGGCACCGCCGACTGGCTCATCGCCACGCGTGCGCAGGCGGTGTCGATCAGCGAGACCGCCTTGTCCGGCAGCTGACGGCTCGGGATATAGCGGGCGGACAGGCGCACCGCCGCCTCCACCGCCTCGTCGAGGATGCGCACGCCGTGATGGCGTTCCAGCGTCGCGACCATGCCACGCACCATCGCCACCGCGACCGGCTCGGCCGGCTCCTCCACCTTGACGACCTGAAAGCGGCGGGTGAGGGCGGCGTCCTTTTCGAAATACTTCTTGTATTCGGCCCAGGTCGTGGCGGCGACGGTGCGCAGTTCGCCGCGCGCCAGCGCCGGCTTGAGCAGGTTGGCGGCGTCGCCCTGTCCCGCCGCGCCCCCCGCGCCGATCAGCGTGTGCGCCTCGTCGATGAACAGGATGATCGGCGCCGGGCTCGCCTTCACCGCCTCGATCACCGATTTCAGCCGGTTTTCGAACTCGCCCTTCACCCCCGCGCCGGCTTGCAGCAGACCGAGATCGAGCGTGCGCAGAACAACGTTGCGCAGCGCGGGTGGCACGTCGCCGGCGGCGATGCGCGCGGCGAAACCCTCGACCACCGCTGTCTTGCCGACACCCGCCTCGCCGGTGAGGATCGGGTTGTTCTGCCGCCGCCGCGTCAGGATATCGATCATCTGCCGGATTTCGCTGTCGCGCCCGAGGATCGGGTCGATGCGCCCGGCCCGCGCCTGCGCCGTCAGGTCCTGCGTGTATTGATCGAGCGGCCCGCCGCCGCCCGCGGGCACGCTCCCCGCTGCCCGTCCGTCGGAGGGGGTGCGCGCGGCGGTGGCAGCGGGCGGGTCCGCGTCGCCGGACGACGCCTCGGCGGTGTCGGCCGTGATGACGCGCAGGTCGCGCCGCAGCGCGTCGACCGGTATGGAGGCAAGCAACGCCGAGGCGTCGCGCGCGCGCCGCGCCAGCGTGTCGTCGGCGAGCAGCGCCCACAGCAGATGGCCGGTCGGGGTGCGCGCGAGCCCGTGCTCCACCGACGCGAGCAGCCACGCCTGCTTGGCGAGTTCCACCACTTCGGGCGAGAGCGACGGCGCCCGCGCGTTGCCCGTCCGCATGCGGTCGAGCGCCCGGTTGAGGTCGGCGGCAAGCTGCCCCGGATCGATCGCGTAATGCGCCAGGACCGCGGCGAAGTCGCTGCCGGTTTCTTCGGTGAGGCGCAGCAGCCAGTGCTCGATCTCGACATTGTAATGGCTGCGCGACAGCGTCAGCCCCGCCGCCGCTTCCAGGGTGCGGCGCGCGACGTCATCGAGCCGCCCGATCAGCAGCTTCAGGTCCAGAGCGGCCATGCGGTGCCTCGCTTGTGCGCCGTATGCCGCGATGGGCGGCCACGTGCCGGTTGGTGCGTGCGGACAGGCTAGGAGAGGGTCCGGCGGGCGGCAAGGTGGACGCTTTCCGCCGGCGGACTGAGGCAGATCAAGGTGCCGCGGCCCCCGCGGTGATCCGTTGTCATGTCCGGCGGCGATGTTCGGCGAGGCCGACCGGCCGAAGGATCAGTGGAGTGGGCGTATCCATGCGGATGACCAGCGCGGCGGCGGGCGAGAGTCGGCGAGAGCCGTGCGCGTACTGCCAGGCGCGGCCCCATAGCCTGTGCAGCGCCGTCCCCGACGACGCGCTGTCGATGCTCGCCACGCTCGCCGTGGTGCGCGACTACGCGAAGGGGCAGGTGTTCATCGAACAGGGCGCGGCGGCCGAGGATTTCTTCAACGTCACCAGCGGCACGGTCAAGCTCTACAAGCTGCTGCCCGACGGACGCCAGCAGATCACCGGCTTCGCGGGCACCGGGCATTTCCTCGGCCTTGCCGTCACCGATACCTACACGTTCAGCGTCCAGGCCATCGAGCCGGTGCGTGCCTGCCGCTTCTCGCGGTCGCGGCTGCGCCGGCTGATGGATGATTGTCCGCAGGTGGAGGAGCGGCTGCTGCGGACGGCGTGCCAGGAATTGATCGCGGCGCAGGAGCAGATCCTGCTGCTCGGCCGCAAAAGCGCGCAGGAACGTCTCGCGACGTTCCTGCTGGGCTGGAGCCGTCAGGCCGACCCGCGCGCCCCGCCGGCCGAGCGGGTACGTCTGCCGATGACGCGCGGAGACATCGCCGATCATCTCGGTCTGACCATCGAGACGGTCAGCCGCACCTTCAGCCGCTTCCGCGCCGACGGGCGTATCCGCACGCCGAGCAGTCATGAGGTCGTCATCACCGACCGCCCCTATCTGGAGCGGCTTGCGGCCGGCGCGGTATGAGAGGTGGCGTCAGGCGGCGAAGCTGCGTTCCTTGTGCCGGATGTCGATCTCGCTTCCGCGCAGCATGAAGCGCCAGTACAGCATCGGCAGGAACTTCGTCTTGAGCAGCCACGCGCTGCGGCGCGGCACGCGGGGATCGAGGGGGAAGCTCGGCATCACCTTGCCGCCGTAGCCGAACTCCGCGAGCACGACCTCGCCATAGCCGGTCGTCAGCGGGCAGGAGCCGTATCCGTCATAGGCCGATGCGGGATCGCGCCGGTCCGCCGCCGCGAGCAGGTTGCGCACCACCACCGGCGCCTGCAGCCGCACGGCCGCCGCCGTCTTGGTGTTCGTCGTGCCCGCTGCGTCGCCGAGGGCGAAGACGTTGTCAAAGCGCGTGTGGCGCAGCGTCGCGGCATCGACCTCCACCCAGCCGCCGGGATTGGCGAGCGGGCTGCGCTTGATGAAGTCGGGCGCGCTTTGCGGCGGCGTGACATGCAGCATGTCGAAATCGCGCACCACCTCCGTCGTGCTGCCGTCGGCCCCGGTCGTGGCGAAGATCGCCTTGCGCGCCGGACCGTCCACGGCCTTCAGGTTCCACTTGTAATTGACCGCGATGCCGTAGCGGTCGACCGTCTTCTGTAGCGGCGGCACGAAGAAGGGCACGCCGAACAGCACGTCGCCGGCGAGGCAGAACTCGATCTTCGTGTCCTTGAGCCGCCCGTGGCCGCGCAGGTGGTCGGCGGTGAGATACATGATCTTCTGCGGCGCGCCGGCGCATTTGATCGGCATCGGCGGCTGCGTGAACAGCGCGGTGCCGCCACGCAGCGCCTGGACGCACTGCCACGTGTATTCGACCGACTCAGCCGAATAGTTGCTGCACACGCCGTTCTTGCCGAGCGCCTCGCGCAGGCCGGCGACCTTGTCCCAGTCGAGCTGCAGTCCCGGGCACACGACGAGGAACCGGTAGCCGACATGCCGCCCGTCGGCGAGTTCGACCGCGTTCGCCTCGGGTTGGAACGCGGCGGCGGCGGCGCGCAGCCAGGTCACGCCGGGGGGGATCAGGCTCGATTCCTGGCGGATCGTCTGGCGCAGGGTGAACACGCCCGCCCCGACCAACGTCCAGCCGGGCTGATAGGCATGCGTCTCGGACGGTTCGATGATCGCGACCGACAGCGCCGGGCGGTGGCGGCGCAGTTCCGCGGCGGTGGTGATGCCGGCGGCACCGCCGCCGACGATGACGACGTCATAGCTGGGGCGCTCGCCCGCAGGAACCTGATCCGGGCCGCGCGTCTGGCTGGGCGTTTCCAATTTTCTTCTCCCCGTGTCTGTTGCCTTGTCCCCGGTCAATACTTGCAAATCGCAACTTAGAAAGATAGCTTAATCGACGATCTCGGCCGTCGCGCGCGGCCGGGCGGCAGGAGGTGTCATGAAGGCGATCCCGCTCACGGACCGGTTGAGCGTCTCCGGGCAGCTCGAGGCCGCGGATTTCCCGGCGCTCGCCGCCGCGGGCGTGCGCCGCGTCATCAACAACCGTCCCGACGGCGAGGCGCCCGGGCAGCTGACCGCGGCCGCGGCGGCGGGCCACGCGGCCGCGTGCGGGCTGGAGTATATCCACATCCCGGTCGCGTTTCCCGCCGTCCGCGCCGAGGACGTCGACGCCTTCCGCGACGCCGTGCTGTCCGCCGACGGGCCGGTGCATGCGCATTGCCGCTCCGGCACGCGCTCGGCCAATCTCTGGTTCATCGGCGAGGTGCTGGCCGGCGACATGACCCGCGCCGAAGTGGGCGCGGCCGGCGCGCGCAGCGGCATCGGCGTCACCGACGCGCTGTCCTGGCTGGATCGTCACGCCGCCGCGCCGGACGCGCGTTGATGCCCGATCCGCGCGACGGCGTGTCCGTGGCCATCGATCCGCCGGCCGCGTCGCCTCCGCTGCTGCATGACCCTGCGCCAGGCTTTCGCGCCCGCACGACGATGGGCGAGCGGGCGCTGACGGATTATCGGGGGCGCTGGCTGCTGCTGTTCTCCCACCCGGCCGACTTCACGCCCGTCTGCACCAGCGAGTTCGTGGCGTTCGCGCGCGCGGCGGAGGAGTTCGAGGCGCTCGGCTGCGCGCTGCTGGCGCTGTCGGTGGACAGCCTGTTCTCCCATCTCGCCTGGGTGCGCTGCATCCGCGATCATTTCGGCGTGACCATCCCGTTCCCGATCATCGAGGACCCGTCGATGGCGATCGCGCGGGCGTATGGCATGATCGCGCCGCGCGCCCCGAACTCGGCGATGGTGCGCGCTGTGTTCGTGATCGATCCGGCGGGCATCATCCGCGCGATCACCTGGTATCCGATGACGACCGGCCGCAACGTCGACGAACTGCTGCGGCTTGTTGCCGCGTTGCAGACGACGGATGCGAGCGGCGTCTCCACGCCCGAGGGCTGGCGGCCGGGCGAGGACGTGATCCTGCCCGCGCCGCTCACCGTCGAGGAGATGGACCGGCGCGGCGCCGAACGGTCCGACTGGTATTACCGCACCGCCAGCCTCGCCGCCGCGCGCGCCGGGGACCGGCGCCCATGACGGCGGCCGATCCGATCGACGTGGACGCGGCGGTGCCCCGGCTGCGCACGCTGGCCAATCCCGCGCGGTTGCGCATCGCGCTGCGCCTGCTGCAGGGCGAGGTGTCGGTCGCGACGATCGAGACGAGCCTGGGGCTGCGCCAGCCCAACCTGTCACAGCATCTGGGCGACCTGCGTGAGGCCGGGCTGGTCACCGCGCGCCGCGAGTCGCGCACCGTCTTCTACAGCCTGGCCGACGCCGGGGCGCAGCGCCTGGTGGCGTCGATCGCGGCTGGTTTCGGCGCGTCCGCGCCCCAACGGTCACCGCATCCGGCGCTTGATCCGGCGTTCGATCCGGTGCCGGACACGCCGCTCGGCGCGTCCGCGTCCGGTGGAGCCGCCGGGCCGGTAGAGGCCGCCGTCTTTGCCGTCATCGAGGGCGGCGACCCGTGATCCGCGCCGCCCCAAGCCGGCGTTTGCGCTAGGAGCTTCGTTCGTGGACGTCATGCATTCCCTGCTCGCGGTGCTGTCTGGCGGGCTGGTGGGCTTCACCCTCGGCCTGATCGGCGGCGGCGGCTCGATCCTCGCGACGCCGCTGCTGCTGTACGTGGTCGGGCTGCAGCCGCACGAGGCGATCGGCACCGGCGCGCTCGCGGTCTCGGTCAACGCCTTCGCCAATTTCGGCGGTCATGCGCGCGCCGGCAACGTGCGCTGGCGCAGCGCGGTGCTGTTCGCCGTCGTGGGCGTGGCGGGTGCCGCGATCGGGTCCTATCTGGGGAAAAGCTTCGACGGCCACCGGCTGCTGTTCCTGTTCGCCATCCTGATGATCGTGGTCGGCGTCCTGATGCTCCGCCGGGCGCGCGCCGCGCCGGTGCGCAACGCGCAGGGCACGGCAGAGGCGGACGAGACATCGGCGCGCAACCTCGTCCTGGTGGTGCTGACGGCGCTGGCCGTGGGGGCGCTGTCTGGTTTCTTCGGCATAGGCGGCGGCTTCCTGATCGTGCCGGGGCTGCTGTTTTCGACCGGCATGCCGATGATCTTCGCGGTCGGGTCGTCGCTGCTGGCGGTCGGCAGCTTCGGGCTGACCACCGCCGTGACCTATGCCCTGTCCGGGCAGGTCGCGTGGCTGATCGCCGGCGAGTACATCGCGGGTGGGCTGGCCGGCGGCGTACTCGGGATGATGCTGGCGGTGCGTCTCGCGGGCAGCAAGGCGCTGCTGACGCAGATCTTCGCGGGCATCGTCTTCATCGTCGCCTTCTATATGCTGTACCGCAACGCGGTGGTGATGGGTCTGATCTGACGCCGCGCCGCCACGCCTGTCTTGCTGCCGATCGGTTGACCGGCGGCCCACAACGCGGCCTCAGGCCGCCACGCAGGGGAGCGAACTGGGATGACACAACACGGTGGACCGATGCCGGCACGTCGCACGGCGCTGATGCAGGCAGGCCTCGCCGTCGCCGCCGGCGCGGTGGGGATCGCGGGCGGTCGTGCCGCTGCGGCGGAGGCGTCGCTGCTGCCGCAGGGAGCGGCCACGCTGCAAGGGCTCGTCGACCGTCTGGCCAAGGCGCCGCGGCGGCGCGATTACAAGACGGTGCCGATGATCCTCGACAACCAGGATTTCTGGGACCACGCGGCGCTGACGGAGGTGATGTCCTATCGCGGCGGCCCGCGGCAGGTGTGGGACAACACCGACATCGCCGGACCGTGGCTCAATCTGATGCGCAACTCGCTCAATGCGCAGGTCTGGTCGTTCCGTCATCCGGACTTCCTCGTGGTCTCGGCGACGCATGGCAGTGCGCATCTGGCGCTGTACGATCAGGCGATGTGGGACAAGTATGGCTTCGCGAAGCTGACGAAGGACAAGTTCAAGACCAACACGCTGATCGAGGAGCAGAAGGCCGGTGCCGCCGATCCGGCGAAGTACCAGGACCCGGAGGGCGCGTTCTCCCCGCACGACAACTCCATCCCGGCGCTGCAGCGGCGCGGCGTGGTGTTTCTCGCGTGCCATAACGCCATCTGGGAGGTCTCGGAGAAACTGATCAAGACGGGCGCCAATCCCGACAAGCTCTCGCACGAGGCGCTGGCGGCCGAGCTGACCAATCACCTGATCCCGCAGGCCGTCCTCACGCCCGGCGTCGTCGCAACGATCCCGGAGCTGCAGGGCGCCGGGTTTCATTACGCCTACGCGATATGAGGTCTGTCATGACGCGGCGGGGCGTGGGGATGCGCGACATGACGCGGCGGCGGGCCGGACGCCTGCGCGGGCTTGCGGCGCTGCTCGCGCTGGCGCTGCCGCTCGCGTTGCCGGCGATGGCGCAGCCGCCCGAGGATGTGTTTCCACCCTGGCAGAACGGCGCGAACAACGACGCGACCCCGCGCGGCCTGTCGTTCACCGTGCCCGAGGTGGACGTGCTCGCGGATTTCCACGGCGATCCCATCGATCCGAAGCTCGCGCTTTTTGTCGGGGGTAATTACTACTTCGCCATGGCGCCGCTGGTCGCGGCGTTCGAGAAGGCCAATCCCGCCTATCGCGGCCACATCTACTGGGAGACGATCCCGCCGGGCCTGCTCGTGCAGCAGATCAAGGCGGGCGGCACGGTCACGTGCGGCAACATGACGTGGACGGTGAAGGCGGACGCCTATTTCGCCGGCTTCGCCAAGATCAAGCAGCTGATCGCCGACGGCGTCCTGGACGGCCCGGCCGTTCCGTACGTGACGAACACGCTGACCATCATGGTGCCGAAGGGCAATCCGGGGCATGTCACCGGCCTCGCCGATCTCGGCAAGCCCGGCATCCGGCTCGTCATGCCCAATCCTGCCTACGAGGGCATCGCCCGGCAGATCAAGGCGTCGCTCGTCAAGGCCGGCGGCGACGCGCTGGCGGAGGCCGTGTACGCGACCAAGGTGCACGACGGCACCACCATCCTGACGCACATCCATCACCGGCAGACGCCGCTGTTCCTGATGCAGGGCCGCGGCGATGCCGGTGTTACCTGGCAGTCCGAGGCGATGTTCCAGGAACAGGCCGGCCATCCGATCACGCATGTCGAGATCCCGGCGTCGCAGAACAGCACCGCGATCTATGCCGGCGCCGTGGTCAAGGGCGCGATGCATCCGGACGCGGCGCGGGCGTGGCTGGCCTTCATCCATTCGGACACCGCGCTGACGATCTTCGAACGCTACGGCTTCAAGCCCTACAAACAGGCCGAGTGACGGGACGGGGGGACAGTCAATGGCAACGGTTGCTTCGAGTCGCATCGGCACGCTGATCGACACGGCGACGCCGGGTGAGCGGAACTGGCGCATCGCGGCGATCGCGATGCTGTCCGTGCGCTGCATCCAGGGGTTCATCTACTGGGGCGGCGGATCGCGCCGGTTCATCTACGCGCCGTCCAAGCTCGACTGGACGCAGCCGACCTGGATGGCGAACAAGTTCCAGAGCGCGATGCCCGGCGCGCTGCTCGGCCTCGACCACGTGATCTCGTACATGCTTCAGCATTTCTGGCTGTTGTATGCGGGCGTGATCCTGTTCAGCGCGGCGGAGCTCGTGGTGGGCGCGGCGCTGATCGCCGGGCTGTTCACCCGCGCCGCGGCGCTGCTGTCGATGATCTTCTCCGTGCTGCTCATGCTGATGTTCGGCTGGCAGGGTGCGACCTGCATCGACGAATGGACGATGGCGGCGTGCAACCTCGCCATGGGTGCCACGCTGATGCTGGCCGGCAGCGGCGCCTATTCGCTCGACAACCTGCTGCTGCGCAACGACGCGCGGCTCGGCCTGCGTCCCTGGTTCCGCTGGGCGGGCGGCAGCCTGCCGCTGCCGATGCGCGACGAGGCGTTCCGCGTGCTCGGGCTTGTCGTGCTGGCCGGCGTGCTCGCCTTCGATGTGGCCACCTACAGCTACTACCGCGGCTCGGTCGTGACGCCGTTCCACGGCGGCCCGGTCAGCCCGACGAAGCACCACTTCACCATCACGCAGGGCGCGGTCCTGCCCGACGGCAGCGTGCGCTTCCATATCTACCTCGACGGCGGCACGCCGGAGGCGCCGGCGCACGTGATGAAGGCCGAGGTGATGGGGACCGACGGCGCGGCGGTCGCGACGTGGGACACCGCGACGCTCACGCATCTGCCGGCCGCCGCGATCCGCAACGACTACGCGTACAACAAGTTCAAGGCGGGTCCGTACGGGTTGGTCGCCGCGATGGGCGCCAAGGCGACCGTCACGCTCCCGCCCGCCACGGGCGGCCATGCGGCGGCCGGGCAGACGCTGCGGCTGACCGATGTCAACGGCCGCAGCTTCACCGCCGTTCTGGCGGCGGGCGCGGAATAGTCGGCGACGCCGTTCAGCCGCGCACGGCGGCGACCGCCAGCAGATAGGCGGCGCCGCTGAGCGCGGTGATCCAGAAGCTGCTCGGCCAGTCGGTGACATAGGCAACGGCGATGCCGACCCATGCCTCCGCGAGCGCCAGGGCGGCGGCCAGCAACAGGCCGCGCCCGACGCTGCCGGTCACGCGCAGTGCCGCGGCGGCCGGTCCGACCATCAGGGTGAACACCAGCAGCACGCCCACGATCTGCGCGCACGCGGCCGTCGCCAGCGCCACGACGGCGAGGAAGATCATGCCGAAGCCGCGCACCGGCACGCCGCGTGCCTCCGCCAGTTCCGGCTGGAGGCTGGCGAACAGCAGCGGGCGCATGATCACGCCGAGCGCGCCGAGGCAGAGGATGCCGACCGCGAGCAGCGTCCACACCGTCGCCGCGTCCACCGCCAGCACGTTGCCGAACAGCAGCGCCGTCGCCTGCGTCGCGAAGGCCGTGTAGAAATGCAGGAACAGCAGCCCGAAGCCGAGCGACAGCGACAGCACGATGCCGATCGCCACGTCGCGATGCGCCAGCCGCTCGCCCAGCATCCCCATCGCGACGCCTGCCGCGACCGTCATGCCCATCATGCCGGCGAGCGGCGACAGGCCGACCAGCACGGCGCCGGTGGCCCCGGTGAAGCCGACATGCGACAGCGCGTGCCCGGCGAAGGTCTGGCCGCGCAGCACCATGAAGTAACCGACGACGCCCGCGAGCACCGCGACGATGCCCGCGGCGGCGAAGGCGTTCTGCATGAAGTCATACGCGAACATCGTCGGACGCTCCCGCATGGTGGCTGCAATGCGCGACCTCCTGGCGCCCGGCCATGACGAAGATGCGGCCATGCAGCCGCACCACGTCGATCTCCGCGCCGTAGAGGCGTGACAGCACCGGGCCGGTGATGACCTCGTCCACCGTGCCGAGCGCCGCGCGGCCGCCGCCGAGATAGAGCACCCGGTCGAGCACCCCGAGCAGCGGGTTGAGCTCGTGCGCGCTGAACAGCACGGTGATGCCGAGCGACAGTTGCACATGCCGCACCAGCGCGATCACGTCGTGCTGGTGGTGCGGATCGAGGCTGATCAGCGGCTCGTCCAGCAGCAGCAGCCGCGGCCGCCCGACCAGCGCCTGCGCCAGCAGGACGCGCTGACGCTCGCCCCCCGACATCTCGGCCATCGGCCGTCGCGCGAGCGCGCGCGCGTCCACCAGCCCGAGCACGCGGTCCACCTCGGCGCGGGTCGCGTGGCCGGCAGACGGCAGGCCGAGGCGCTCGCCCCGGACCGTGGCGGCGACCATCTGCTGTCCGGTGAGGCGCGTGGTGGGAAGAGCCACGCGCGACTGCGGCATGTAGCCGACGGCGGGGTTGCCGCGCGCGGCGGCGCGACCCAGCACCTGCACCGTCCCGCGCTCGGGCTGCACGAGGCCGAGGATGGTGCGCATCAGCGTGGTCTTGCCGGCGCCGTTGGGGCCGAGCACGCCGACGAACTCGCAGGCGCCGATCGCCAGCGTCACCGCGTCGAGCACCGGCCGCCCGCCGAGGCGCAGGGTGACGTCGCGCAGCGCGACCGCGGGCGTGCCGGGCGCGTCCATCATCCGGGCCGCCGCGCCCGCCCGTTCGTCATCGCGACCGCAGCGCCCGGTCCACGCGGTCGAGCCCGTCCAGCATCCAGCGCTGATAAGTCATGCCCGCGGGCTCGGTCTCCGTGGCGCCGACCACCGGCACATGCGCCGCCCCAGCGATGTGCATCATGCGGGTCGCGATCGGGTCGGTCGCCTGGCTGTTGTAGAGCAGCAGGCGCACGCGGTGCTGACGCAGATCGTCCTCGAACGCCGCGACGTCGCGGGCGCTTGGTTCGGTGTTGTTCATCACCGCGAGCTGGAACGCCATGTTGCGCACCTGAAGGCCGAGGGCTGCGAACATATAGCCATAGACGGGTTCGGTCGCGGTGACGGCGTCGCCCTGACAGGTCGCGCGCAGCGCCGCGATGCGGGCGGCGATCGGGGCCATCGACGCCTCGAACGCGGCCAGCCGCCGGCTATAGCCGTCCGCATGTCCCGGATCGGCCGTCGTCAGCGCCGCCGCGAGCGCCCGCGCATAGGCCTGCATGGTGGCCTGATCGTACCAGACATGCGGGTTGTCGCCGTCGTGATGGCCGCCGAGCGCCGCGACGACCAGGGTCACGCGCTTCGCCGCCCCGGCCCCGCCGTGCGTGGCGGCCAGCAGCTTGGCCATCCAGGGGTCATAGTCGATGCCGCTGTAGATCACGATCCGGGCCTTGGACAGGGCGCGCCCGACCGAGGGGCTGGCCTCGAACAGATGCGGGTCCTGATCGGGGTTGCTCAGGATACTCGTCACGTGCACGGCGTCGCCGCCGATCTGCGCGGCGACGTCGCCGTACATGTTTTCGGCCGCGACGATCGCGACCGGCTCCGTCCCGGCCGCGCGCGCGCCGCCGGCAAGGCCGGGCAGCAACGTCGCCAGCAGCGCCGCGCCAAGCGGCAGCAGCAGCCGGCGATACAGGCATGTCGGATTGATCGGCACGCTCGTCCCTCCGCTCATGCTGCGGGGTGTCGCCCCGCAGCGGCGAAGGAAGCGTTATATTATAACATACCCTGTGTCGAGGGCGCCGGCCGTGCTCAGAGCAGGGATGCGGCGGCCCCACTCCAGACGGCGGCGCAGGCCAGCGTGCCGAGGGCGCCGATCAGGCCGGCGACCAGGACCAGCCACCGCTGCCGCGTCACCACCGCGATGGAGGCCAGCACGATGGCGATCTGGACGGCGCCGACCACCACCTCCAGCGCGTGATAGCGGTGGAAGGTCGCGTCGCGCGCGGCGGTGAGTTGCTCGGCCTGCGCGCGCAGCTGCTTCGCGCCCTGCGTCGCCGGATCGTCGGCGAGGCGTTGCGCCGTCTTGCGGGCGGCCGCGACGCGGGCCGGATCGGCGCCCGGCAGGGATTGCAGGATATCGGCCTCGGCGGCGGCAAGATTCGAGCGGAGAAGCTTGGCCTGATAAAAGGCCCAGTTGTCGCTCAGCGCGATGTGGCGCGTCAGATAGTCGTTCTGCGCGCTCTTCTCGCCCATTTCGGCGATCGCGAGCAGGGCGGCGAGGGCTGCGATCAGGACGGCGACGCGACGGGCGAAGCGGTCGGACGGCGCGGCATGGTGCGCGTGCTCGATCCCCTCGCGGGCGTGGTCGAGACTGTCCGACATGCCGGGATCAGGCGACCCGGGCGCGCGGCCCGAGCTTGGCGTCGACCGGCATTTCCACGCCGATCTCGAGGGTGGAGACCGTGCTGCCGCGATCGAGCTTCACCTGCACCCGGTCGCGCTCGATCGGGAAGTGCTTGGCGATCACCGCGAGAATTTCCTCGCGCAGCAGGGCGACGACGTCGCCGCCCTCGCCCGAGGTCGCCACACGCTCGTGGGCGAGCAGGATCTGCAATCGCTCGCGCGCGACCGGCGCGGTGCCGCGCCGGACGAAGAAGCTGAAGATACTCATGCGCTTTGCTCCCGCTCAGGCGACGCGTCGGCCGAACAGGCGATCGACGAAGCCGCGCCGTTCGGTCGGCACCACCATGTCCAGCGTCTCGCCGCGCAGACGCCGCACCGCATCGGCATAGGCGCGGGCGGGCGCGCTGTCGGGCGCGTTGAGGGTCACCGGCGCGCCGAGATTGGACGCGCGCAGCACTTCCTGGCTTTCCGGGATGATGCCGAGCAGCGGGATCGACAGGATCTCCAGCACGTCCTCGGTCTTCAGCATGTCGCCGCGCGCCGCCCGGACCGGGTCGTAGCGCGTCAGCAGCAGGTGCTTTTCCACCCGCTCGCCCTTGGCCGCGCGTTCGGTCTTGCTGTCGAGCAGGCCGATGATGCGGTCGGAGTCGCGCACCGAGGAGACTTCCGGGTTGGTCACGATGATCGCCGTGTCGGCATGGTGCATCGCGAGCGCCGCGCCGCGCTCGATGCCGGCGGGACTGTCGCAGATGATCCAGTCGAACTTCTCCCGCAGTTCGGCGATCACCTGGGCCACGCCCTCGGCGGTCAGCGCGTCCTTGTCGCGGGTCTGCGACGCCGGCAGCAGCGCGAGGTTTTCGATCCGCTTGTCGCGTATCAGCGCCTGATGCAGCTTCGCGTCGCCCTGGATGACGTTGATCAGGTCGAACACGACGCGACGCTCGGCGCCCATGATCAGGTCGAGGTTGCGCAGCCCGACATCGAAATCGACCACGACGACCCGCTCGCCGCCCTTGCCGCCGGCACCGCCCGTCTGCGCCAGCGCGGCGCCGATCGCGGCGGTGGTGGTCGTCTTCCCCACCCCGCCCTTGCCGGAAGTCACCACCACGACCCTGGCCATGCCGTCCCCCTGTATCCGTTGTTAGGTCAGCGGCGCGATGGCGAAGCTGCCATGCGCGGTCCCGCCCGTAAGCCACGCCTGCACCGCGCGTCCGCGCAGCGCCGCGTCGATGTCGTCGGCCGTGCGGTACAGCCCGTCGATGGCCAGCAATTCCGCCTCGAGCCGGCGGCAGAAGATGCGGGCGCGCGGGTTGCCCATCGCGCCGGCGACCGCCCGGCCGCGCAGCGTGCCGTAGATGTGGATCGACCCGCCGGCCAGCACCTCGGCCCCCGAGGCGACCGAGCCGAGCACGGTCACGTCGCCGCGCGGGAAGATGATCGACTGCCCCGACCGCACCGGCTCGTCCACGATCAGGGCGGCGTCCTCGGGCGGCAAGCCGGTCGGCTGAGGCGGCGGGGCCGGATCGTCGGGCACGTCATAGGTGCCGCCGTTCCGCCCGCCGCTGAGGCTTGGTCCCCACTGTTCGGCGCCGGGCAGGACGCCGTCATAGCCTTCGGTGTCGATGACCCGCACGCCGCGATCGTGCAGCCAGCCGAGAAGCCCGGCCACGCCCGCCTCGCCGGGCGCGATGCCGGCCAGGTCGAGGATCACCGGGCGGCCCTGGAAGAACGAGGGCGAGCGCGCCAGCTGCGCGTCCAGCTCCTCCAGCCAGGCGACCAGCGGGGATTCGGGCCGCAGCACGAAGGCCATGTAGGACCGGCCGCGGACTCGGAGCTGTGGACGGGGGCGCTGATCGTGGCTCACGCTAGCGACCTAGCCGTTGCCGCCGCCAGGGTCAACGCCGAAAACTCCGGTCGATACAATATGCTGGGGATATCGGGCGGGGCAGACCACAGTATATTGTGGTCACGCGCCGGTAACCATGTCGCCCGGCCGCAACATGCGGTGCCGCGCCCGAGTCTGCGAAGCCCCCCGCGCGCGCCTGCCGCGCCGGCGTCCCGATCAGGCCGCCAGGTGCCGGCGCAGGCGCGCCGCCATCGCGGGGTAGGCGGCGCTGAACCGCGCCACATCCCCGGCCGTCGCGGTCCAGGGCAGCGACACGCGGATCGCCTGTCGCGCGAGCGGCCCGAGCCCCATGGCCGCCAGCACGTGACTGGCCGCGACCTTGCCCGAGCTGCACGC
>NZ_BANB01000212.1 GCF_000964365.1 Acidisphaera rubrifaciens HS-AP3
TGATCACGCCGCCGGCCGGGCTGGACAACGGGATGACGACGGCGCCGGCGACGCCGGGCACGGCCGCCCCGATGCCGGTCATCCCGCCGCCGGGCACCCGGGCCAACCCGTCCGCGCCCGTTCCGAAATAGCGGTCGCGGCCCGGGGGTTGAAGCCGCTGCCGGCGCCGGCAGCGGAAACCCCGCTGGCGACCCCTGCTGGATTCGAACCAGCGACCGACGGATTAGAAATCCGTTGCTCTATCCGACTGAGCTAAGGGGCCGTGCGCGGGGCTGCGCGGGTCAGTGGGTACAGTTCTCGATCCGGCCGTAGCGGAAATTGTCGGCATAGGATTTGGGCCGCACGATCCGGGCCGAGGCGGGCTCGACCTCGTAGGCGATGCCCTGGCCGTCGGCATAGGCGATCGCGGCCTCGCGCGTCGGGAAGGTCAGGCGCACCTGGTTCTGCGTGCGTCCGCCGCCGATCCAGCCCATCAGCGCGTCCGGGTGCTGCCGCGCGGTCGGGTCCATCGGGGGTTCGTAGGCGAGCACCCATTCGTGCGTGGCGGCCCACCCCGACTGCATGGCGTTGCGTGGCTTCTGGTAGATGCGTGCGCGCATGTCCGCTCCGTCGTGCCGGCCCCGTTCGGTGCGGGGGGCCGTGTTGGCCGTGCTAGCGCCCGCCGGAGACCGGCACCAGCGCCCCGTTTACATAGGATGCCTCGTCCGACAGCAGCCAGAGGATAACCTTGGCCACCTCGTCGGCGGTGCCGGGGCGTCCCTGCGGCACGCCGGCCGAGAGGCGATGGACGCGGTCGGGCATGCCGGCCTTGGCGTGCAGGTCCGTGTCGATCAGGCCGGGATTGACGGCGTTGACCCGGATGCCGCGCGGCGCCAGCTCGCGCGCGGCGCCGAGGGTGAGGGTATCGACCGCGCCCTTGGACGCCGCGTAGTGCACCCATTCGCCGCCGCCGCCGAGGTCGGAGGCGCGGGAGGAGACGTTGACGATCGCCCCGCCATGGCCGCCGAGATCGGTCGCCATGCGCCGCGCCGCCTCGCGCACCACGAGGAACGCGCCGCGCACGTTCGGCCCCATCACGTCGTCGAGAATGGTTCCGGTCACCCGGTCGAGCGTCGCCACCGGGCCGGTGACGCCGGCATTGTTGACCACCGCCGAGACACGGCCGAGCGCCTCGTCCACCGCGGCGAACAGGGCGACGATGGACGCCTCGCTCGCGGTGTCGGCCTGCACCGCGATGGCGGTGCCGCCGGCGGCGGTGATCTCGTCCACCAGCGCCTGCGCCTTGTCGCGCGCGGACAGGAAGCTCAGCCCCACGGCATAGCCGCGCGCGGCGGCGAGGCGGGCGGTGGCGGCGCCGATGCCCTGGCTGCCGCCGGTGACGAGAAGGACGGGTCTGCTGGCCAAGGGTCGCTGCTTTCAGGTTGTGACGCGGACCGGCAGGTTGTGACGCGGACCGGTGCCGGGAGGGCGGCCCGCTGGTCGGGGCGAGAGGATTCGAACCTCCGGCCCCTGCGTCCCAAACGCAGTGCTCTACCAGGCTGAGCTACACCCCGACACCGCGCGACATAGCACGGCGCACGCGCCGGCATAAAGCGTGCGGGCGGTCGTCCGGGTCGAGGCGCGGCCCGCGTGCGGGCGGCGACAGGCGTGCGGGCCGGCCCGATCAGCCCAGATTGCCGAACAGCTTGCACTCCACCTTGTCGCCCACGCGGATGTCGAGCTTGCGGGTGATGCCGCCCTGCAGTTCCAAGGTCGCGCGCACCGGCTTGCCGCTGTCGATGATGGCGAGGCTGCGGGGCACCGTGTCCTCGGCAATCGCGGCGATGGTGCCGTCCTGGGCGATGAAGACCATGTCGAGCGGCACCAGCGTGTTGCGCATCCACATCTGGCTGCGCCGTGCCATGCCCCAGTCGAACAGCATCCCGCCATCCGCCGGCACCGAGGTGCGCCACATCAGCCCGACCTCCTGCTGCGCGGGGGTGTCGGCCATCTCCACCATGAAGTCGTGGCGCTTGCCGTCGTGGGTGACGATGACGAGCTTCTCGCGCGGCAGCACCGGCTGCGCCTTGGTGATGTCCTGCGCCCGGGCGCGGGCGGCAGCCCCGCCGACGGCGAGAGCGGCGGCGGCGGACAGCAGGCGGCGGCGGGAGAGGCGGATGGTCATGGGGCATCCTTCATGCTCTGCGCGGCGAGCGCCCGCACCTCGTCGCGCACCGGTCCCTCGCGCGGGGGATCGCGCAGGGTGGTGATCCAGTGCGGCGGCGGGTTGCGCCCGGCGGCGCGGTTATAGCGCAGCCCGCGCAGCACAGAAGCCGCCGCCGGCGGGATCGCGACCGGCAGCGGGATGTCGTTGAGCACGCCCCAGATACCGGCCCAGCAGCGCGCGACGGTGTAGGGGTTGTAGCCGCCGCCGCCCACCACCACGAGCCGGGGGGCGAGGAAGCGCACCGCCCGCACCGCGGCGAAATAGGCGTTGTTGGACAGCGACAGCCGGGCGAGCGGGTCTTCCTCCAGGCTGTCGGCGCCGGTCTGCACCAGAATCGCGTCGGGGCGGTGGCGCTCGATCAGCGGCACCACGGCGGTGTCGATCAAAAGCCGGTGTTCGCTGTCGTTGAGGCCGCGCGGCACCGGCAGGTTGCGTGCCGCCCCCCCGGCGCGGTCGTCCGCCGCCCCGGTATGCGGCCAGCGCCCGGCCTCGTGGATGCTGATGGTCAGCACCCGGTCGTCGCCGGCGAAAGCCTCCTGCACCCCGTCGCCGTGATGCGCGTCGAGGTCGAGATAGGCGACGCGCCCCAGCCCGAGATCGAGCCAGGTCAGGATCAGCAGCACCGGGTCGTTGAGGTAGCAGAACCCGGACGCCCGCGCCGCCCGGCCGTGATGGGTGCCGCCGCCGGGGCAGTGGACGACGCCGCCGCGGGCCGTCAGCCGCGCGGCCAGCATCGCCCCGCCCGCGGAGGTGGACGGGCGGCGCCAGATCTCGGGATAGACGGGATTGTTGGCAGCGGCGATGCCGTAGCGGTGGCGGTCGTCCTCGGTCGCGATCTGCGTCGCCTCCACGCGCTGCAGCGCGGCGAGATAGGCGGGATCGTGGAAGCGCGCGATCGCGGCCGCGCTGGCCCGCGGGCTGTCCACGTACTGCGCGGCGTCCAGCCAGCCGAGGGCGCGGCAGAGATCGGTGCAGGTGGAGACGCGCGGGATCGCCAGCGGATGCGCGGCGCCATAGGTCGAATGGCGATAGACCTCGCTGCCGACATAGACAGGGCGGATGCGCGGGTCGGGCGGCGTGCCCGCGCCCGCCGCGTCGCCGGTGGCGCCGCCCGGCGACGCCGTGTCGTCTCGCCCGTCCCCCGCCCTCATCGCCTCCCGATAGCCCGCCCTGCCCGCCTGATCCAGCCGCGCCGCGGCCACGGCCCTCAGCTCGTGAGCACCCGCAGAAAGGTGCGCAGCCGGTGGAGGAAGACGTCCGGCTCGGCCAGGTGCTCGGCCTCCATCGCGATGGCGTTGCGGCTGATGACCGCCTGCCCGCGCTGCGCCACCGTCTCCAGCGCGGTCAGAAGCTCCGGTCGCGCCTTTATCACCCGGCGGATATCGGCCCTTTCGAGGCGATAGGCCCGGCCCGGGGTGAGCGCGGTGGCGGTCGCCGTATAGGGCGTGCCGGCGAACATGGTGACCGCGCCGATGTTCTCGCCGGGTCCGGCCCGGTACAGAACGCGCCGGCCGCCCGCCTCCGGCCGCGTGACCTCCACCGCCCCGGTGGCGATCATGTAGACGGTGTCGGCGACGTCGCCCTCGCGCACCAGCACGTCGCCGACCTCCAGCGTGCGCGCGGTGAACTGTTCGGCGAGCAATGTGCGGTCCGCCTCCTCGAGCAGCCCGAACAGGTCGGAGGCGGCCAGCAGCTCCGCCAGGCTCAGCGGCTCGACGGGCGGCGGGGCCGCGTTGCCGGCGACCGCGAGCGCGATGCCGGCGGCGCGCAGATGCCGTTGCGCCTCGCCGAAGATCTCTGTCCGCGCCGCGCGCAGATCGTCACTGGTGGCGACATAGTAGCTGATCTCGTAGCCCACGCCGTCGCCGGCAGCGCCGATGCAGGCCACGACCGGCGCCGGCTCCGCCAACGGGATGCGGCAGGTCATGATGGCGGCCCGCAGGACGGCACGGCAAGCCTCCTGCGACGCGGCGGCATCCAGGGTGAAGGCGACGGACGCGCCGCGCCGCGGCGTCGGTGCGCTGCGGTTCACCAGCCGCGACTTGGCGATGATGCTGTTCGGCACCACCGCGACGTCGCCATGCACCGTCGAGATCTGCGTCGAGCGCCAGTTGATCTGGACGACCGTGCCCTCGATCCCGCCCTCGACCCACAGCAGATCGCCCGGCTTGTAGGGGCGCTCCAGCCCGACGGCGACGCCGGAGAAGACGTCCGAGAGCGTGTTCTGCAGCGCGAGGCCGAGCACGATCGCGATCACGCCGGACGTCGCGACCAGCCCGCGGATGGGCACCTCGAAGGCAAAGTTGATGATCGCGAGGGTGGTCGCGATGTAGACGGCGCCGGCCAGCAGGTCCGAGACGATGCGCGTCTCGCGCGGCCGGTCCTCCAGCACGACGACCAGACGGGCGACCCCGACCGCCGCACGCGCGGCGACCACCCACCAGCCGGCCTCCACCAGCTGTTCCCAGAACTGCCGTCCGGAGGATGTCGTGCCGTAGTGCGGATCGAGCGGCGAGCCGAGCAGCCGCTGCACCAGCAGCGTCAGCGCAACGAACGTGGCGGCCCGCGCCAGCACCCGCAGCCATAGCGGCCAGTGCGCGCGCAGCCGCGGTCCGATGAACGAGACGCACAGCAGGATGGTCGAGACGGCCAGCAGCACCGTCGTCGCGGTGCTGTCGATCACGCGTGGCGGTTCGCGGGCAAGGGGCGCCTGGTCGGACAGGTGGCGGCCACCGGCCGCGATACCGAGAGAAAGGCCGGTGCGCGCATCGATCCCGGATAGCGCGCAAGCGGCGGCGGGGCCAGCCGCCCCGCTGGCCGGGCGGCCTTAGTAGCCGCCACCCAGCCGGCAGGGACCGCCGTCGCACGTCTGATAGGGGGAGAACGGATACTGGACGTTCGGATGCGGTCCGCCGCACGCTCCCAGCAGCAGGGCTGCGCCCAGCAAAAGCATCGCCATCCGTGCCGACATCAATCGCCCTCCGCCGCCGCCATCACGCGAATGCGTGCGGCATTGCCATGCTCTCAAGTGTGGGAAGCGGTGACGGGTTCCGTCCGGGCGCGCGGCGCGGGGCTATTATGCGGCCAGCGCGGCGGCGGCCAGCGCCATCGGGACAGCCATCGGGACGGGCGCCGGGGCGTGAGTGGCGCGTCGGGCGAGCCGCGCGCGG
>NZ_BANB01000211.1 GCF_000964365.1 Acidisphaera rubrifaciens HS-AP3
CCCCGCCTGTCCGCGCACCGCGACTGCGCCCGCCGCGAACACCGCGACCGGCACGCCGAGGCCGGCGCCCGCCGCCGCGCGCCTGCCGCACAGCCGCACCCATTCGACCGCGAGTCCCCCTGCCGCGAGGGCGATGAGGCTCATCCACGCCTCGGCGCCGAACCACAGGCAGGCGAGCGCCATCGGCGCCAGCACCGCGGCGGAAATCAGCCGCTTGCGCAGATCCGTCCAGCGGCGGCCGGCGGTCGGCGTCGCGGCCAGGAGTGTGTCGGTCAGTGCCGGCTCCGGCGCATCTGGCGGCGGCGCAGGGGAAGACGGCGCGGCATCAGCCGGGCCGCGCGCCGAAGCGCCGCTCGCGCCCGGCATAGGCGTCGAGGGCGGCACGAAACGAGGCGGCGCCGTAATCGGGCCAATAGACATCCTGGAACACCAGTTCGGCATAGGCCGCCTGCCACAGCAGGAAGTTCGACAGACGCTGCTCGCCGCTCGTGCGCACGATCAGGTCGGGATCGGGCATGCCGGCGGTGAACAGGAACTGGCCGAAGCGCCCCTCGTCCAGATCGGCCGGGTCGAGGGTGCCGGCCCGCGCCGCCGCGGCGACCGCGCGGGCGGCGGCGATCAGCTCCGTGCGGCTGCCGTACGACAGCGCCATCGTCAGGTTGAGGCGCGTGTTGCCGGCGGTCGCCGCCTCGGCCCGCTCCAGGCTCTCGCGGATATCGGGGTCGAAACGGTCGCGGTCGCCAATCACCCGCAGCCGCACGCCGTTGGCGCACAGCTCGTCGATCTCGGTCTTGAGGTAGTGGCGCAGCAGGCCGGTCAGGTCGAGCACCTCGGCCAGCGGCCGCCGCCAGTTCTCGCTGC
>NZ_BANB01000210.1 GCF_000964365.1 Acidisphaera rubrifaciens HS-AP3
GCACATGGCCGCGCGCGCCCCGCGCCTTCTGCCGCGCAGGCGTGGCCATCGCCTCGTCCCGGCGCGGCGGGGACGGCGGATCGACCTGCAGCGCGCGTTGCGCGAACAGGCGCGCCATGACGGCGATGCCGTGCGTCTGCCTCGACGACGGCGCAAGCTGCGTCAGCGCCGCATCCTGTTGCTGATCGACGTCTCCGGCTCGATGAAGGCGCGGACGGACGCGCATCTGCGCTTCGCCCACGCGCTCGCGCGCGCCGCCGACCGGATCGAGATTTTCACCATGGGCACCCGGCTGACGCGCGTGACCCGCGCCATGCGTCTGCGGATGCGGACACAGGCGCTGGCCGAGGCGTCGCAGACCGTCGCGGACTGGGACGGCGGCACGCGGCTCGGCGACGCGCTGGCGGCGTTCCTCGGGGTGCCCCGCTTCGCCGCGGCCGCGCGCGGCGCGCTGGTGCTCGTGCTGTCCGACGGGCTGGAACGCGGCGATCCGTCGGTACTCGTGGACGCGGTGCGGCGCCTGTCGCGCCTCGCATGGCGCATCGCGTGGCTGTCGCCGCTGGTCACCGCCGGCGAGGCGCCGCAGACCGAGGCGATGCGGGCGGTGCGGCCAATGCTGCACGACCTGGTGCCCGGCGGCACCACGGCGGCGCTGGTCGCCCACATCCTGCACGAACGGAGGGAAGCGGCGTGACAAGCGTGGTCGTGGACGCACATCACCACATCTGGCGGCAGCAGGACCTGCCCTGGCTGCTGGGTCCGATGCAGCCGCGCATCTTCGGCCCCTACGAGCCGATCCGGCGCGACTATCCGATCGCGGAGTACCGCGCCGACATCGCCGGCAGCGGCGTCACCCGCTCGGTCTACGTGCAGGCGAACTGGCCCCCGGCGCGCTATCTGGAGGAGGCGCAATGGGTGCAGTCCGTCGCCGACGCCACCGGCTGGCCGCATGCGATCGCCGCCTATGCCGACCTCACCGCCGACGATGCCCGCGCGCAATACGACCGTCTCGCGACGGTGCCGCTGATGCGTGCCGTGCGGATGCAGCTGCATTGGCATGCCAACGCGCAGTACCGCTTCGCCGCCCGCCCCGACTTCGCGCGCGATCCGGTGCTGCGTGCCAACGTCGCCCGCCTCGCGGCGTATGGCTGGGCGTTCGAGCTACAGGTGTTCACGTCGCAGATGCAGGACGCGGCCGATCTCGCGGCGGCCTGCCCGGACGTCATCTTCATCCTCCAGCACGCCGGCATGCTGGAGGATACCAGCCCCGCCGGGGAGGCCGCGTGGCACGCCGGCATGCGGGCGCTGGCGGCGCAATCCAACGTGGTGGCGAAGCTGTCCGGCCTCGGCACCTTCATCCACCGCAACGACGCGGCACATATCGCGCGCATCGTGCGGGTGACGGTGGCGTTGTTCGGCCCGCGGCGCTGCCTGTTCGGCTCCAACTTCCCGATCGAGAAGCTCTGGACCGACTACGGCGCGCTCATTGGCGCCTATCGGGCGGCCATCGCCGATCTGCCGGACGCCGACCGGGATGCCATCATGGGCGGCACCGCCAGCCGCATCTATCGTCTGGAGGAACCCGACCATGCCGCTTGAAATCAAACTTCTGGACCTCGGCGACATCGAGCTGGAGGCGAGCTTTCTCGTGCTCGGCCGCGACTGCGGGCGCACCAAGCGCGTCAAGACGTTCGGCTTCCTCATCCTCGGCGGCCCCTGGCCGATCGTGGTAGATACCGGCTTCCGCTCCAACCAGATCATGGAATCGCTCGGCATGCGCGGCCTCGCGTTCCACGAGAACATGATCGAGAACCAGCTCGCCCGGCACGGCGTCCGCATGGCGGACGTGCGCTATGTCATGCACACGCATCTGCACATCGACCATGCCGGCTGCGACGACCGGTTTTCGATGCGCACCACCGTCGTGCTCAACCGGCGGGAGCTGGAATATTCGGTCTCCGGCCTGATGCACCCGCAATATCCGGCGCCGGACGTCAAGCACCTCGTGGACCGGCTGCACACCCGCCATGCGCTGCGCTTCCTCGATCTGGAAATCAGCGGCATGACGGAGATATGCCCGGGCGTGCGGTGCGAGGCGGCGGGCGCGCATACCGAGGGATCGATGAACGTGCATGTCGATACCGCGGACGGGCTGGCCACCATCTGCGGCGACGTGATCTATGATTTCAACGACCAGATCGTCGAGCCGTTCAACGAAATCCAGGATGGCGAGCCGCGCGTGACCGGCAATCACGGCACGACGAAGCGACAGGAGAAGGCGGCGATCAAGAAGCTGCTCAGCTCCTCGCGCTACCTGCTGCCGGTGCACGACTTCCCCGCCCGGATCGAGGGCGGACAGGTGGCGGCGCGCCTGCAGAACGCCGTGCCCGGCCCGGCGACGCAAAGCCTGCCGCGCCGCGACTGGTTCCCGGCCTGATCCGCCATGACCCATACCGCCCTGCGCGCGCACTTCGAGACGCTGATCGACGCCTATGCGCCGGTCTCCCAACTCGGCACCGGCTTCACCTTCACCGAGGGGCCGATCTGGCACCCGCGCGACGGCTACCTGCTGTTCTCCGACATGCCGGCCGACGTCCGCCGCCGCTGGGACCCGTCGGGCGGCGTGCGCGAGGTGCGGCGCCCGTCGAACAAGGGCAACGGCATGACTTATGATGCCGGGCTCAACCTGATCGTCTGCGAACACGCGACGTCGATGCTGGTGCGGGAATACCCGGACGGACGGCGCGACATCCTCGCCTCGCATTTCCAGGGGCAGGAGCTGAACAGCCCGAACGACGTCTGCGTGCGCGGCGACGGCAGCATCTATTTCAGCGATCCGTCCTATGGCCGGATGCCGGTCTACGGCGTCGAACGTCCCACGCAGCTCGGGTTTCAGGGGGTCTATCGCGTGCCGCCCGGCGGCGGCGCGCCGGAACTGCTGGTAGAGCGAACGCTGTTCACCCAGCCGAACGGGCTGTGCTTCTCGCCCGACGAGCGGCTGCTGTACGTCAACGACACGGTACAGGCGCTGATCCGCGTCTTCGACGTGGCGGCGGACGGGACGCTGGGCGCGCCGCGCGTCTTCGCCTCCGGCATCAAGTCCGATCTGGAGCCCGGACGCCCCGACGGCATGAAATGCGACGCGGAGGGCAATGTCTGGGTCACCGGGCCCGGCGGCGTGCGCGTCTATGCGCCCGACGGCGACTGGCTCGGCACGGTGCGCATCCCGGAGATGGCGGCCAACCTCGCCTGGGGCGGCGAGGGGTTCCGCACCCTGTTCGTCACCGCGACGCACTCCGTCTATGCGGTCCCGACCAAGGTCGGCCCCCGGACCGAGCCGTATATGCGCGCCCAGGCCACGCCGGCGGCGCCCGCCGGCGCCGCGTCCCAGTCGTCTGCCGCCCAGTCCTCCGCGTCCGACCCGTCTGCCGGCCTCGTGCTCGATCCGGCCCGGACCGTGCTGCTGATGCAGGATCTGCAGAACGACGTGATCTCGGACGGCGGCGCCTTCGCGTCCTCCGGGGCGCCGGAGCACGCGCGGGCGCAGGACGTCGTCGCCAATGTCCGCCGCCTCGCCGATGCATGCCGGGCACGGGGCATCCCGGTGATCCACGTCCATTTCGTGGTCGATCCGGGCGCGCCGGGGCTGACGCTTAACGCGCCGCTGTTCGAGGGGGTGGTGGATTCCAACGCCCTCGTGCGCGGCACCTGGGGCGCCGCACCTGCCCCGGGACTGGAGCCGCGGCCCGGCGATTTCGTGGTCGAGAAGTGCCGCATGAGCGCGTGGGAGGGCACGCGACTGGAGACGGTCCTGCGCGCCCTCGGCCGCGACGTGATCCTCAACACCGGCGCCTGGACCAACATGTCGGTCGAGCACACCGCCCGCACCGGCGCCGATCGCGGCTACTTCATGGTCGTGCCGGCGGATTGCTGCTCCACGATGAATGCCGACTGGCAGCGGGCCTCGATCGACCACGCGATGCAGAACGTCGCGGTCGTCACCACGCTTGCGGACGTGCTGGCGGCCCTCGGCGGCTGAGGGGCCCGCGCTGGCGGTCCGGGCCGCGCTGCGGTAGAGCGGCCGCCGGATCATGGCCACGCCGCTTCTCACGCTGCAGGATGTCTCGCTCCGCTTCGGTCCCGCGCCGCTGCTGGAGAGCGCCGGGCTGTCGGTGGGGGCGGGGGACCGCGTCTGCCTCGTCGGGCGCAACGGATCGGGCAAATCCACGCTGCTGCGCGTCGCGGCCGGGCTGCTCGCGCCCGATTCCGGGCGGCGCTTCGTGCAGCCTGGTGCCACCATCCGCTACCTGCCGCAGGAGCCGGACCTCTCGGGCCATCCCACGACGCTATCTTACGTGGAGGCCGGACTCGGCACCGACGCGGCGGTCGACCGCCATCGCGCGCTGTATCTGCTGCAACGCCTCGGCCTGACCGGGGCGGAGGACACCGCTGCGCTGTCGGGCGGGGAGGCACGCCGGGCGGCGCTGGCGGCGGTGCTGGCGCCGGAGCCGGATATCCTGCTGCTCGACGAGCCGACCAACCACCTCGACCTCCCCGGCATCGCGTGGCTCGAGTCCGAACTCGCCGGCATGCGCGCCGGGATCGTCACCATCAGCCACGACCGCCGGCTGCTGGACGCCATCAGCCGCACCACCGTCTGGCTGGACCGCGGCGCCACCCGCACGCTCGACCGCGGCTTCGCCGGGTTCGAGGCGTGGCGCGATGCGGTGCTGGAACAGGAGGAGGCCGACCGCCACAAGCTCACCCGCAAGATCGCGGCGGAGGAGGACTGGCTGCGCTACGGCGTGACCGCGCGGCGCAAGCGCAATGTCCGCCGGCTGGCCGACCTGCACGCCCTGCGCGCCGCGCGGCGGGAGGCACGGGCGGCCATCGGCAGCGTGAAGATGGAGGCGGCGCAGGCCGACCTGTCCGGCCGTCTGGTCATCGTCGCGGACGGCGTGAGCAAGTCCTACGGCGACCGCGCCGTGGTGCGCGGCCTGACCACGCGCGTGATGCGCGGCGACCGCGTGGGCATCATCGGCGCCAACGGGGCGGGCAAGACCACGCTGCTGCGCCTGCTGACCGGCGCCCTCGCGCCCGATTCCGGCGAGGTGCGGCTCGGCACCGGGATCGAGCAGGTCACGCTCGACCAGCGGCGGGAGGCCCTGGACCCGGCGCAGACCCTGGCCGCGGCGCTGACCGGCGGGGCCGGCGACACGGTGCAGGTGGCCGGCCAGCGCCGTCACGTGGTCGGCTACATGAAGGACTTCCTGTTCACCCCGGATCAGGCGGGCACGCCGGTCGGCGTGCTGTCGGGGGGCGAGCGCGGGCGGCTGATGCTGGCGCGTGCCTTTGCCCGTCCGTCCAACCTGATGGTGCTGGACGAGCCGACCAACGATCTCGACCTCGAGACGCTGGACCTGCTGCAGGAACATCTGGCCGATTATGCCGGCACGGTGCTGCTGGTCAGCCACGACCGCGACTTCCTCGACCGCGTCGTGACCTCGGTGCTGGTCACGGCGGGCGACGGGCGCTGGCTCGACTATGCGGGGGGCTACACGGACATGCTGGCCCAGGGCGGCCCCGCCGTCGGCGCGCTGGCTGGCGCCGCGCCGCCGCCCGGCCGCGCGGCGGCGTCCCGTCCCGTC
>NZ_BANB01000209.1 GCF_000964365.1 Acidisphaera rubrifaciens HS-AP3
GGGGCGGCCGGCGTCCCTGCCACCGGCGCCGACGCCGGGCCGCGCGCCACGTACCAAACCGCGCCGCCCGCGAAAGCGGCGACGGCGACGACACACAGAGCGGCCAGCGCGCGATTCATCGCGCGGCAGTCTAGGCTCCGCCGCCGCGCTGGGGCAAACCGGACCGATGACCGAACGCCCCGTCCTGCTCGTCTTCGGCCTTGGCTACACCGGCCTCGCGATCGCGCGCGACGCACTCGCCCGCGGTTGGGCGGTGCGCGCGACGGTGCGGGCACGACCCTCCGCGGGCGATCCGGCGGCGCCGGCGGGCGTGGCGGTCCATGCGTTCGCGGATGTCGATCCGGCCGGGGTGACGCATGTGGTCTCGACCATCCCCCCGGCCGACGGCGGCGATCCCGTGCTCGCCCGCTACGGGGCGGCGCTCGCGGCGCTGCCGGGGCTGCGCTGGGCGGGGTACCTGTCCACGACCGGCGTGTACGGCGACCGCGGCGGCGGGTGGGTGGACGAGGCGACGCCGCCCGCGCCGACCGGGCCGCGCGGAGCGCTCCGCCTCGCGGTCGAACAGGCCTGGACGGCGACGTTCGGCGCCCGCTGCGCGGTCGATCTGTTCCGCGTGGCCGGCATCTACGGCCCCGGCCGCGCCCCGTTCGCCGCCGTGCGGGCCGGTCAGGCGACGCGCATCGTCAAGCCGGGGCACGCCTTCGGGCGCATCCATCGCGACGACATCGCGGCCGCGGTCGTCGCGGCGGCGGCGCAGGACCGGCCGCCGGGTGCCCGGGTGCTGAACCTGACCGACGACCTGCCGGCCGAGAACGCCGAGGTGATCGCCGAGGCGGCGCGGCTGCTTGGCCTTCCTCCGCCGCCCGCCGTGCCGTTCGCCGAGGCCGAGGCCGGCATGAGCGCCATGGCCCGCAGTTTCTGGGCGGAGAACCGCAAGGTCGCGAGCCGCACGACGCAGGCGGCACTCGGCCTCGCGTGGCGCTACCCGACCTATCGCGAAGGCCTAGCCGCCATCCTCGCCGAGGAGGACGGCCAGGGTGCGGGTCAGCAGGGCGAGGTCTGAGGGACGCGACAGCCGGTGCTCGCCGTCCTTGACCAGCGTCACCTGCACGTCCGCGCCCTCGATCGCGGCGGCGGTATGGAGCGCGATCTCCCACGGCACCTCGTGGTCGGCCTGCCCGTGCAGCAGCCGGACCGGCACATGCAGCGGGATCGGCGCGTCGAGCAGCAGGTGGCGGCGTCCGTCCTCGATCAGCGTCCGTGTCACCGGCGTGGGCGGTCCATAGGGGTTGGGGATCTCCAGGATGCCGTCGGCGAGCAGCCGGGCGCGCTCGGGCGGCGCCATGGCCGCCCACATCAGCCGCTCGGTGAAGTCGGGCGCGGCGGCGACGCCGACCAGGGCGGCGATACGCTCCGGCCGCGCCAGCGCCACCAGCAGCGCGATCCAGCCGCCCATCGACGAGCCGACCGGCAGCAGCGCGCCCTCCGTCACCGCGTCGATGACGGTCAGCGCGTCCTCGGTCCACGATCCGATGGTGCCGTCGGTGAACGCGCCGCCGCTCGCGCCGTGCCCGCCGTAATCGAGGCGCAGATAGGCCTGCCCCCGCGCGGCGCACCAGGCATCCAGCGCGGCGGCCTTGGTGCCCGTCATGTCGCTCGCGTAGCCGGACAGGAACACCACGGTCGGCGCCCGTCCCGCGCGCGCCCGCCAGGCGAGGCGCTCGCCGTCCTCGCGCAGCACATGGCCCCGCCGCTCGTCCTGCATCCGCCCACCCTCCGTCCCGGTGCCGGCTGACAGGCCGGTGCGACATGGTATAGCGCGCCCCATGGTGGTCCTGCAGGTGCTGCCGGCGCTCACCTCCGGCGGCGTCGAGCGCGGAACCGTGGAAATGGCGGAGGCGATCACGCGGGCGGGCGGCACGGCGCTGGTCGCCAGCGCCGGCGGTCCGATGGTGGGCGCTGTCGAGCGTGCCGGCGGGCGGCACGTCACGCTGCGGCTGGCGACGCGCGATCCGCTGAATATCTGGCTCAATGCCGGCCGGCTGGCGCGACTGGTGCGCGCGACCGGGGTGGAGATCATCCATGCCCGCTCGCGCGCCCCCGCGTGGTCGGCGCTGCTCGCGGCGCGCCGCACCGGGACCGCGTTCGTGACGACCTATCACGGCGCCTATCACGACGCCCTGCCCTTCAAGCGGCGCTACAATGCGGTGATGGCGCGCGGCGACCGGGTGATCGCCATCAGCCGTTTCATCGCCGAGCGCGTGGCGGCGCTGCACGGCGTCGGTCCCGACCGGCTGCGGCTGATCCCGCGCGGCGTCGATCCCGTGGGCTTCGACCCGGCGGCGGTAAGCGGCGCGCGCATCGACCGGCTGGCGCGCGGCTGGCGGCTGCCGGACGGCATGCGCGTCGTGCTGCTGCCCGGCCGGCTGTCGCGCTGGAAGGGGCAGTCCGTGCTGCTGCGTGCCGTGGCGGCCCTCGACCGGCCCGACCTGTGCTGCGTGCTGGTCGGCGGCGGACGGGCGCGCGAGGCGAAGCGGCTGGAGGCGGAGGCCGAGGCGCTCGGCCTCGGCGGCCGGCTGCGCATCGCCGGCCGCTGCGACGACATGCCCGCCGCCCTGATGATCGCCGACGTCGTCGTCCATGCCTCCACCGAGCCCGAGGCGTTCGGGCGCGTGGTGATCGAGGCGCAGGCGATGGGGCGCCCGACGATCGCCGCCGATCTCGGCGGCCCGCGCGAGACGGTGGTGCCGGGGGAGACCGGCTGGCTGGTGCCGCCCGGCGATCCCGCCGCGCTCGCCGCCGCGATCGCCGAGGCGCTCGACCTGCCGGACGACATGCGCTGGCATCTCGGCGCCCGCGCCCGCGCGGCGGTGCTCGCGCAGTACACGACCCGCGCGATGCAGGACGCGACGCTCGCCGTCTATCGCGAACTGCTGGCCCGATGACGGAGGTGCTGGTCATCCGCCTCGGCGCGCTGGGCGACTTCGTGCTGTCCTTCGCCGCCTTCGCCGCGATCCGCGCGCACCATCCCGATGCCCGGATCACCCTGCTGACGACCGCGCCCTATGCGGACCTCGCGCGCCGCTCGCCGTGGTTCGACACGGTGCGCATCGATACCAAGCCGCCCTGGTGGGACCTGCGCGGCGTGGCGCGGCTGCGCACCGCGCTGCGCGGGCCGGGCGGGCCGTACGACATGGTCTATGACCTGCAGACCTCGCGCCGGACGAGCCGCTATTTCGCGCTCGCCGGACGGCCGCCCTGGTCGGGCATCGCCGCCGGCTGCTCGCACCCGCACGCCAACTGGAAGCGCGATTCCATGCACACGCTGGAGCGCCAGCGCGACCAGCTGCGCATGGCCGGGATCGCCGACCTGCCACGCCCCGCGCTCGCCTGGCTGACCGCCGGCCCGTCGCACGCATGCATGGCGAGATTCGCCTCGTA
>NZ_BANB01000208.1 GCF_000964365.1 Acidisphaera rubrifaciens HS-AP3
CGGGCGCGGCCGGCCGGTGGTGCTGTGGCGCGCCGACAGCCAGAAGCCCGCGACGCCAGCGCAGCGCCGCCTGCGTCGCGCGCTGGAAGCCGCGACCGTGCTGCTGCTGGTCGCCGCCTACGGCGTCTATGTCCACCGCCTCGGCGCCGAGCGCGACCGGCTGGAACGGCAGGTGGCCGTCGCGGCCCGGCAGGCGGCGGCCGCGCGCGGCATCGCCGACTCCAATGCCCGCATCGAACGCGCCCTCGCGCTCGTGGAGCGGCGGCAGCGGGAGATGGAGCCGCTGATGCTCCTCGACGAGCTGACGCGGCTGGTGCCGGACACGATGTGGGTCAGCCAGCTCACGGTGCGCGGCCGCGGCATCGAGATGATCGGCTATTCGCCGCGCGTCAGCGACCTCATCACCCGCATCGAGAATCACGAAATCTTCTACAATCCGGAGTTCCGCTCCCCGATCACCCGCTCGACGGCCGGGGAGGGGGAGCGCTTCGACCTCGCCTTCGACGTCTGGATCGAGGACCCGCCCTGATGGGCACGTGGCTCCCCTCCGCCCGGCGCGCCCTGGCGCTCGCGATCCTCGTGCTGCTGCCGGTCGTGGCCTGGGTCGCGGTCGTAGCGCCGCTGGTCGATCTCGTGCGCGACCGGCAGGCGGAAATCGAATCGGTCGCCGACCGGCTGGCGACGCTGCGCGCCGTGATCGGCCGCATCCCGACCTTGAAGACGCGCGAGGCGGCCAACCGTCAGCGGCTGGAGGCGGCGGGCGCGATCTGGCCGGAGACCAGCCCGGCGGCGATCGCGGCGGCGATGCAGGACCGGCTGCGCCAGGCCGTCGCCAGCAGCCACGGCGTCCTCAAGACCGCCTCGCGCCTGCAAGGCAAGGGGGAGAAGGACCTCGACGCCGTGCGCATCCGCTTCAGCATCGAGGGCACGCTGGAGACGGTGCGTCAGACGCTCGCGCACATCCAGACCGCGCGGCCCGAGATGTTCGTCGACAGCATGACGATCAAGGCGCCGGCGATCTTTACAAAGGAAAAGCCGCCGCTGCTCGGCCTTGACCTCGAGGTCGTCGGCTACATGCCGAAGGGAGCGCCCTAGCGGTGGCGGCACGCTCCGCGCGCCCCGCCGCCGGGTTGCTCTGGCGCCTCGCCGCGCTCGGCGTCGCGGCGGCGGTGCTGTATCTCGCCGCGACCGTCGCGCCGGACGCCGT
>NZ_BANB01000207.1 GCF_000964365.1 Acidisphaera rubrifaciens HS-AP3
ACCGCGCACGGTTCCCTCGCTCGCTTCCATTCGCTGGATCGTGGGCAACGACACGCCGGACAGCTCCGCCAACGCGCGCTGGTCGATCCCCAGCAGCGCACGCGCCGCCCGCATCTGCGCAGCCGTGATCATGAAGCGGCACTTATCATGTTTAATACATGATTGTCCATGCTAGGACCGCGTTTATCCACGCATGGACTGGCACATATGCGTTTCAGACCGGCAGCCGGATACGTGCCCGCAGGCCGCCGAGCGGACTGTCCTCCAGCACGATGTCGCCACCATGTGCCCGCACGATGTCGCGCGCGATGGTCAGGCCGAGACCGGTTCCCCCCGCCGAGCCGGACTCGAAGGGGCGGAACACCGCCTCGCGCTGTTCGGGCGGGATGCCCGGGCCGTCGTCGTCGACCATCACCAGCACCTGCCGCGTGCCGTTGGGCTCGACCGCCAGCCGCACGCGGCGGGCATGGCGCCGGGCATTGTCCACGAGATTGGTGATCGCCCGCTTCACCGCGTCCGCCCGCAGCGAGAGCGTCAGCAGCGGCGGCGCGGCGAGATCGACCTGCGCCCCGTCACGCCGGGCGCGCACGACGATCTCCTCCAGCATCGCGGTGAGGTTGGTCGGCTCCGCCTGCTCCACCCCCTCGCCGCGGGCAAAGGCGAGATAGGCGCCGACCATGCGCTCCATCTCCTCGACATCGGCGGTCATCTCGGCGATCTCGGCGCGCCAGCGCTCGTCCTGCGGCAGCATCGCCAGCGCGAGGCGCAGGCGCGTCAACGGCGTGCGCAGGTCGTGCGACACGCCGGCCAGCATCTCGGTCCGCTGCGCGAGGAAGCGGCGGATGCGCTCCTGCATGCGGTTGAAGGCGGCGGCGGCCTGCCGCACCTCGACGGCGCCCTCGGCCTTGATGAAGCCCACGTCGCGGCCCATGCCGAACGCCTCGGCGGCACTCGCCAGCCGGCGCACCCCGCGCACCTGGTTGCGCATGAAGATCGCGGCGATGCCGAACAGGATCAGCGCCGAGCCGACCAGCCACAACACGAACAGATAGATCGTGTTGGTATACAGGCGCTTGCGCGGCGCCTCGATCGACAGCACGCCCTCGGGCAGCTGCACGCTGACCAGCACGTAGCGCGGGTCGGAGGTCCAGTCCATCGTGAACGGCAGCCGTATCTGCTGCCTCAGGGCGGCATGCAGGTCGTCGTCCATCGGGCCGAGGATGTTGCGGCTCTTGTGCGCCTCCAGCCGCTGCCCGTGCTCGATGCGCAGCGCGAGGCCGAAGCGGTCGCGCGCGGTCGCCAGGATCCATTCGTGATCGATCACCGACGGCCAGCGGTGCAACGCCTCCAGCGTGAACGCCAGCTCGCCCACCACCGCGTCCGACAGCCGGCGCGAGATGATGTCGACATGGCTGCCGTAGAACACCTGCAACGCGACCGCCTCCAGCAGCACCAGCGGCAGCAGGATGATCAGCAGGCTGCGCCCCAGCAGCGAGCGCGGCAGGAAACGCTTCGTCAGGCCGCCGAAGCGCAGGCGCGGAAACAGGCGCACCGCCCTAGGTGCCCGGCTTGAGGACGTAGCCGCGCCCGCGCACCGTATGCAGGAAGCGCGGCTCGCGCGGGTCGGCCTCGATCTTGCGGCGCAGACGCGTCACCTGCACGTCGATCGCCCGCTCACCGGTCTCGTCCATGCCGAGCGCCTCGGCGATATCCTCGCGGCTGAGGACCTCGTTGGGCTTGCAGGCCAGGGCGGTCAGCAGCGCGGCCTCTCCGCCCGTCAGGCGGATCACCGCGCCGTCCTGGAGCCGGCGCAGCTCGCCCCGCACGGGATCGAACTCGAGCACGCCCAGACGCACCTGCCCCCCCGCCGGTCCGGTGGGCGGCGGCGCGGAGGTGCGGCGGAGCATGGCGCGAATGCGCAGCACGAGCTCCTTCGGCTCGAACGGCTTGCCGAGGTAGTCGTCCGCCCCGGCCTCGAACCCGGCGATCCGGTCCTCGGGCGCGCCGCGCGCGGTCAGCAGCAGCACCGGCAGGTCGCGCTGCTCGTCGTTGCGGCGCAGATCTTCGACCAGCGCCAGCCCGGACTCGCCCGGCATCATGACATCCAGCACCATCAGGTCGGGCGCCAGGAAACGCAGCTTGTCGCGCGCGTCGGGCGCGGATTCGGCGACCGTGACCCGAAACCCCTGCTCGGCAAGGTAGCGCGACAGCAGACCGCGCAGACGCGCATCGTCGTCGACCACCAGGATGTGCGCCTCTTCCGCCATGCCGCCGCCGCGTCCCCGCTGATTTTTCCGCCGGACGGCCCGATCGGCCGGGCGCCGGTAACGAAGCGTCTATCATCTCCGCCGATGATCGTCCCCACGTTGGCAGACAGGGGACGTCATCGCGATGGCCAAGGCCGATCCAGTACGGATCGCCGTCACACTCGGCTTCGCCGCGACCAGCATGGTCGCCGTGGTCGGATTCTGGCAGGCGTTCAGCGGCGCGCGCGCGCCGTCCCGTCCGGCCATAAGCGCCGGGCCGCCGGTCGCGACGGTGCCGGTGCAGGTCGCGGCGCGCCCCATCGCGCGCGGCGAGACGATCGGCGTCACGGCGCTGCGCACCCTCTCCGTGGTCGACGCCGGCCCGTCCGACGGCTACCGGACGACCGACGCCCTCGCCGGCCTGGTCGCGCTCACCGATATTCTCCCCGGCCAGATCGTGCTGCCGGCCATGGTCGCGGCGGACCACGGTGGCGCCGGTCTCGCGGCGCTGATCCCCCCGGGACAGCGCGCGGTGGCGATCTCCGTCACCGAGGACATGGCGGTCAGCAACCTGATACGGCCCGGCGACCTCGTCGACGTGCTGCTGATCCTGCGGGCGGGCGTTCTGCCGCAGGCGGCCGGGATGCCGCCCGTCATGCCCTCCGCCTTCGCCGGCATGGCCGCGGCGCATCCCGCGGCGCCCCAAGGCGATCCGAGCGAGACGCGGCTGCTGCTGCAGGCGGTGCGGGTGTTGACCACCGGCACGCGCCTCGGCGGCGCCCTGACCGGTCCGGGCGGCGCGCCGCCGGTCGAGGGCGGGGCGACACGCACGCTCACGCTGTGCCTGACCCCGTCGCAGGCCGAGACCATCGCCCTGGCACGCACCCTCGGCACGCTCGCCCTGATACTGCGCAATCCCGCCGATGACCGCCGCGCGGCGCTGCCGCCGGTCACTCTCTCGGCGCTCCGCGACGGCCCCGCGCCGGCCGCCGCCGACCCGGTGCGGGCGGGTCCCCGACCGGTCGAGCTGATCGTGGGACAGGACCACCGCCTGATCTATCCGCTCGCCGACACAGGCTCGGGCGCGGGCCCGGCCGCGAGAGCGCTCCGATGATCCGCCGGATCAAGCTCGTGGTCGTGCCGGCACTGCTCCTCGTCCTCGGGGGCGCGCCCGCTTGGGCCGGGCCGCCGGCCGGCACGACGACCGTCACCGCCGTGCCCGGGCCGGTCGCCGCCGCCGCGTTGGCTCCCCTGACGGTCGATCCCGACCCGCGCGCGGTCGTCACGTCCGGAAGCAACGGGCCGCCCATCACGCTGACGAAAGGCGCGTTGCGGGCGCTCGATTTCAACGATCGCGTCACGCGCATCATCGTCACGGACGGCGCGGTGATCGACGCCTCCGTCCTCAGCGAGCGCGAGGTGCGGCTGGTCGCGCTCAAGACCGGACGCACGGCCGTCACGGTCACCACCGCCGCGGGCGCCGCGGTCACCTACACGGTCGCCGTGGTCCCGGAGATGGCACGCGTGCAGTCGCTGCTGGCGCAGGACCCGTCGCTGCGCGGGCTGCACCTGGCGTCGGACGACGACCGGATCATCGTGACCGGTCAGGTCGGCAGCGTGCAGGCGCATGCGCACGCGATCGACATCCTGCACGCCTTCTATGGCGATCAGATCGTCGACCTGATCCAGACGGCCGGCGGTCAGATGATCGCCGTCGAAATCCGCTTCGCGGCGGTCCAGGCCGACACGCTCAAGGAACTCGGCTTCAACCTGTCGAGCTTCGGCCAGGGCTTCAGCTTCGCCACCAGCGGCCCGAGCTCCCTCGGCGGGTACGGCTTCGCGCGCAGCGGACTTTCGGTGGGCGGCACGCTGCCGCTCGCGGATGCGTTCAACCTGCTGCTCGCCAGCCCCGCGAGCAACCTCGTCTCCGTCATCAGCGCGCTTTCGGATGCGAACATCGCGTCGGTGCTCGCCGAACCGACCCTCATGGTGCGATCGGGCGATCAGGCCGACTTCATCGCCGGCGGCGAGGTGCCGATCCCGGTGCCGCAGGGCGGATCGGCGGCCGGCGCGGTGACGATCGAATATCACCAGTACGGCGTCCGCCTGCGCATCGCACCGTCGCTGCTCGGCAGCGGACGCATCGCGATGACGGTCTCGCCGGAGGTGAGCGAGATCGACACCGCCAACCAGCTGAGCATCAGCGGCTACGCCGTGCCCGCCTTCCGCAAGCGCAGCACGAGCACGACGATCGAGCTGAACGACGGCCAGAGCTTCGTGCTCGCGGGCCTGATCTACAGCTCCGTCAACATCGACGACGCCCGTATCCCCGGCCTCGGCGACCTCCCGATCATCGGCAATTTCTTCCGCTATGCCCGCAACGCCCGCGAACGCCAGGAGCTCATCATCATCGCGACTCCGCACGTCGTGCAGGCGCTGCCGCCCGGTCCGCTCCCGCCGCTGCCCGGGGAGGCATTCCAGCACGGCTACGATCCGGGGGTCGCGGACATGGCACTGGACCGCAAGCCGGGCAGCGCGGCGATCGCCGCCTATGGCCTGATGCGGTAGCGCGATGTATCGCCTCGTCATCGCCACCCGCAACGAGGCGTTGCTGCGCCGCCTCGGCACCGCCGCCGAACGCCAGGCGACGGTGGTGCGCATCGACCCAGAGCCGGCTTCGGTCGAACAGGCCGCGCTGCGCCTCGCGCCGGACCTCGTCCTGCTGGACTGCGACATCGCGCATGGCTGCGGCGTGGCTCTCGGCGCATGCGCGCGCGCCGTGGCGGCGCGGGCCCCCGGACTGAAATTCGCCGCCATCGGCGACGAGACCGATGCCGCGGCGATCCTCGCGGCGGTCAGGGCGGGTGCGGCCGGCTTCATCGGCGCCGACAGCACCGACGCCGATCTGGCGGAACAGTTCGGCCGCCTGTTCCGCAACATCGAACACCGCGAGGCGGCGGCGACCGGCCGGCTGTCCGTCATCTTCAGCGGCCGGCCGAACGAGGGCGAAAGCCTGTTCGCGATCAACCTCGCCGTGCTGCTGGCCCGTGGGGGAGGGCGCACGGGCGAGCGCGGCGGCGACACGGTCCTGATCGACTGCACGCTGCCGGTCAGCGAGTGCGACGTCGCCCTCGACCTCGAGGCGACGTACAGCCTGCGCGACGCCCTGCACGACCTCGCGCGCATGGACCGCACGCTGCTGACCTCGACCCTGGCGCGCCATGCCGGGTCCGGCCTGTATGTCCTGCCGCTGGCGCTCGCGGTCGAATCCGTGCGCGACGTGCAGGCCAACAGCCTGCTGGCGCTGGTGGGCGTGCTGCGCGGGCTATTCGCGGATGTCGTGCTCAACATCGGCAGCTTCCGTCACGCGCCGCTGCTGCGACAGTTCTGCGATCTCGCCACCGTCTCGTATGCCTACGTGACGCAGAGCTTCAGCGCGCTGCGGGCCTGTCACGGCGTGCTGCAGCAGGCGGAGATACGCGCGGAGGAGCGGCACCGCGTCGCACTGATCGTGGCCGATTACGATCCCGCCGTGACACTCAGCGACCGGCAGATCGCCGAGACGATGGGGCTCGCGCACACGCTGCGCCTGCCGCCCGCCCGCGCGGAGCTGCTGAACAGCCTCAATGCCGGACAGCCCCTCGCCCTCGCCGCGCCGCGCAGCGCCTATGTCACCGCGCTCGGCCGCATCGCCGCGCTGCGCACCGCGACCCCTGCGGCCGCGCCAGCC